>JAUVWM010000030.1 GCA_030604105.1 Dehalococcoidaceae bacterium | reverse complement strand
GGCATAAATGATCGCCAGCACGGTTTCAACCTGAATCGAGCGGCATCGAATTGGGGGCACCATAAATGTCTCCTTGGTACAGCATGGCCAATGCAATCTCTATAACCTTCAGCAAGTTACGCCCATCTGTTGTCGTTCTGTACGTCGCAATCGAGGTTTCTGAGTTTACTCGCTCCATGAATCCCCTCTCCGTCAGGAAATCAAGGTACTTTTGTAGCTGAGAGTAACTCATGTTGGCGTTATACATGATCTTGGTCTTACCCATCTGACCAAGCCGTAGAATGTCAGCTATTACCTCGATATTGGATCTTCTATGTTTCATCGCCGGCCCCTCGGCACCGGGTAGCGACCTTTTCAGGGTTTACGTCTAGACCTAACCACTAGATTTAACTACTAGATCTAAGTACCTCAATTAAACAGCTCTATTGCCTTGTAGCGGAACCCGACTACCCCCAATCTTTAGCGGTGTCTGCCACCATATCTATGTGGGGGTTGACATCCAGAACGCTTGGGGGTCTTCTGTAACTGGCCACATAATAGCGCTGTGGATTGGCCCGTGAGCTTCAAATTTAGAGGTCTTGACAGCCAGCGCGCAGAGAGCTTTAATTGCCGCAGTAGTTGATATGGGGAGTCCGGGTCAGGTCTATGAAAGGACATGACCCATGCCGGCAGCTTGCGGGAGGGCCTGCGAGGCCTGCGCACTTAGGGAGATGTGTGGAGGCTGCGCTCTCGGGACAGACGCCAGGGCTCCAGGGATATTGGAAAGGCAAAAGCAAATCCAGTTCACATACGTCTTGGACCACTACTCAGTTGTGCCGATGCTGCCGACGACGCAAACATGCGGAGGGCAGCGTGGTCAGTCTGGGCTGAAAGGAGTAACAAAGGTGGGCAAGCAGATAGTGGCCGGGAAACTGTTAGGTGTGGCTGATGGGCCTGTCATCCTGATCGAAGTGAGGGGGGAGGAGCGGGGATTCCCCCTGGACTGTCAGCTGACGGTGGACTGGGTTTACTCCCATATGGGCAAGCCTATCACCTGTATGGTGACTGACGGCCGGGTCACTGAGGTAGGCTAGAGGTTTGCCCGCAAACCCCGCCGCTGCCCGGCTGAGCTATTCCACCCCCGAAGCTCATCGCACAGTTTGCCGGGCGGCACGCCATCCATCACATTCGTAAAGCGCTGGCTGAGATCGGGCCTCAGCCCCCCGGAAAAGGGCTACCAGGAGTGGCTGATGGCCTGATAGGGACAGGCCAGCACGCAGGGCAGCTCTCCCCGGCCACTGGTCGGCTTACAGGGCATACAGGCATATTTGATCTTCTTGCGCTCGGCTTCGGTCACGATCACTATTTGGCCGCCCTCCACTGGGTCAAAGGGGTTATCGACCACCTCCAAGACGTTATAGGGGCAAGCCTCCACGCATTTCCCGCAGCCATCGCACTTGTCGGTATCAAGGATAATATAGTATTTTCCTGAGCCGTCCTCATAACCGAAATTGGCAATCACCGCTGCCTCCTTGACAGCTCGATATTATGCCGTTTTGCCGCTGAAGGGTCAAGCACGGATAAGCGCCGAGCAAGGGCTAGCTTGACCCGGTGGCTGAGGGTGATTATAATGCGAACGGGTCAGAATCCAGAAAAAGACAATTGCTAAGGGGAGGAGAGAAATGGCAGGCTATGGTCAGCTTCTGCGGGTAAATCTCAGCACAGGCGACATGCGACGGGAAGACATCCCCGATCAAGTCAAGAAGGATTTCATCGGCGGGCGCGGCTTTGGGGCCAAGTACCTTTACGACGAGGTGGCGCCCGGGGTCGACCCTCTGAGCCCGGACAACAAGCTGCTGTTTGTTGTTGGGCCTCTGGCCGGGACCAATGCCCAGTCAGTCTCCCGGTGGATGGTGGTAACCAAGAGCCCGGCCACGGGCACTTTTGCCCGGGCGGTAGCCGGGGCCGACTTTGGGGCCTGGATGAGGTTCGCTGGCCTGGACATCATTATCATCGAGGGCAAGGCGGAGAAGCCCGTCTACCTCTACATCGAGGATGGCCAGAGCCAGATTCGAGATGCCGCTGAGCTCTGGGGCAAGGATACCCAGGAGACTCAGGAGTGGTTACAGCAGGCGCATGGGCGCCGGGTTCGAAGCGCCTGTATCGGCCCTGCCGGCGAGAAGCTGGTTCGCTTCGCGAGCATCACCAGCCGGCGCAGAACTGCCAGCCGCGGCGGTGTGGGCACGGTCATGGGGTCCAAGAATCTAAAGGCGATTGCCATCAACGCCGGGGGGCGGGTAGAGCTGCATGACCCTGATGCCTTCAAGGAGGTGGTACAGCAGCAGATTGAAGCCATAAAAGCCAATCCAGGTTTTTCCGTTTTCAGGGACAGTGGAACCATTGCCGGCATATGGCTGACCAATGCTAGCGGCATGTATCCCGTCCGCAATTTCCAGGAAGGACAGCTGGATAACTACGAGGGTATGGTTGCCGAATATGCCAGCCTGACCAAGAGGAATGAAGGCTGTTACAGCTGCATGATCCAATGTGGTAAGGTGCGCAGTGTGCCCAGCGGCCCCTATAAGGGCAGCAGCGACGGGCCGGAGTATGAGTCTGCCTGGGCCTTCAGCGGCACCATAGACAGCAGCAATGTCGAGTCCACCATTGCCGCTGACAGGCTGTGCGATGAGCTGGGCATGGATACCATCAGCGCCGGCAATGCCATTGGCTTTGCCTTTGAGCTATTCGAGAAGGGGATTCTCACCCAGCGCGATACCGATGGGCTTGATCTCAGCTGGGGCAATCATGGGGCTCTTGTCGAGCTGATTGGCAAGATAGGGCGGCGGGAAGGCCTTGGCGACCTGCTGGCCGAAGGGGTCAAGCGGGCCGCAGAGCGCATCGGCAAGGGCGCTGAAGATTATGCCATGCACGTAAAAGGGCTTGAGATTCCAGCCTACGAGCCCCGGGGAGCCAAGGCCCATGGCATGAGCTTTGCCACCTCAAACATGGGGCCTCAACATAATTACGGCTATGCCGGGCAGGAGCTGATGAGTATTCCCATTCCCCGAGAGGTTGATCGCTTTGCCGATGAGGGGAAGGGGGATATCGTTAAGTTCAATCAGGATTTCTGCGCCACCTTCGAGGTGGGGATCGTCTGCGTCTTTCCCTTCCTCATGTATATGGTAACCGCGCAGAGCCTGGGGCAGATGCTGCTTGCCGTTACCGGCATCCCTGAGCATGGCGATCCCGACTACCTGGCGAAGGTGGGGGAAAAGATATATAACCTGGAGCGGGCCTTCAACGTGCGCGAGGGGTTCAGCCGCAAGGACGACACCCTGCCCAAGAGGATGCTCACCGAGCCCCTGAAGAAGGGCCCGTCTGAGGGGCATGTAGTAAACCAGGACGTCATACTTGATGAATACTACGATGTCCGCGGCTGGACGCGCAATGGCATTCCAACCCCGGCCACGCTTCGGGCGCTGGGGCTTGAGGATGTGATAAAGGATATGGAGCCCTTTGTGAAGTGAGGCGTCCGATGCTGCCTTTGCGGTCAAGGCTCACTAGCTTGACATAATTAGGTCTCTTTGTCCAGGATGGAGATCTCGCCTCTCAGCTCTCCTTCGCTGACCGTCACCATGCCCAGGGAGGCGGGGACCATGAAAGAGGCATAGCCCTGGCCCGGGTTCAAGAGCAGAGTGCCATTTAGCCTCAGGTTGCGAGGCTCATGGGTATGACCAAACAAGATGGCATCGACGTGGGGAAATTGGGCGGCCAGCTCCTCCTCCAGACCATCGGGATGCCCACCCCAGTGCGGATGTACCACCGCTATTTTCCTCCCCTGTAATTCGAGCGTGACCTCGTGGGGGAGCTGGGCCCTGACAGCGCTGGGGTCAGCGTTTCCGTAGACGCCCACGAAGTTTCGAGCCAGGCGTCGTAGCTCCTCAAGCACGGCAACGGCCGTGTAATCGCCGCAGTGGACCACCCATTCCGCCTCTTCTATCGCCTGCAAGACCCCTGCGGGCAGCTCTTGCACCGTTCGGGCGTGGGTATCTGCGATCACCACTATTTGGGTCAATCTTGCCGACATGTCTGATTACCAGGAACCGTGGGTGAAGTATACCACACGGCCCTGTCGCATGTCGTCTTCCCCGAGAGGGGGCCGGGCTATTTACACCTGCCTCGATGGCTGTTATCCTGACGGGCGTGGGGGATAGGCCAATGGACGCGGCACACGGTACGCCAATAGAAAACTTATTAAGAGATAGCGTGATAAGTGCAGAACCACCTTTCACAGGATGCGCCCCTCGGCATTAGCCTGCGCCCAGCCCGATTTCTGTCCAACAACAAGCCTTTCATCGTCGTCTGGCTGGCGCTGTTCATCAGCATCGCGGGGATAGGAATGGTGAGCCCACTTCTACCCGTGTTTGCTCAAGACATGGGAGCCAGCGGTATCTGGCTGGGACTTGCCTTTTCCGGCTTCGCCTTTTCCCAGGTCCCGCTCATGCCGGTGGCAGGCAGACTCTCTGACAGGTTTGGCAAGAAGCTCTTCATTTGGCTTGGGCTCCTCATCTACGCCATAGCCGCAGTCGGCTACGTTTGGTCCCCCGGCTATCAGGAGCTGGTTCTCTTCCGTGTATTCAGCGGGGTTGGAGCGGCAATGGTCATTCCCACTGCCTTTGCCTATATTGGTGAGCTGGCACCCCCCGGCCAGGAGGGGAGGTATATGGGGCTGTTCACCATCGCCTTCCTGGCAGGCTTTGGGATAGGGCCCGTGCTCGGTGGCACTGTCCACGATAGTTTTGGCATGGATGCCGCCTTCGCCAGTATGGGTGTCCTGGCCACAGCCGGCCTGCTCATAGTTTTGCTCTTTCTGCCGGCCAGCAGGCCCTCTTCCAGAGCGATGCAGTCCAATAAGCCTGCCAGCTCCTTCAGTTCCATGCTCAGAGATGAGACTATGCGGGGGCTCATCACTTTTCAACTGGTATTTGGCCTGAGCTACGGCTCCGTGTTAGCTTTCCTGGGCATCTTCATGACGACGGTAATGGGTGCCAGCGTTGCCCACGTGGGGATAGTGCTGTCAGCACGATCTATCCAGAACGGGATGCTTGCCTATCCTTTCGGCTGGCTGGCGGACCGGGTGAGCCGAGTGGTTCTGGTGAACATAGGGATGATAGCGATGTCCACAGGCATCTTCTTCATCCCTTGGACTCGAGATTTCGCCATGCTTTTGGGCCTTTTCATGGTAATGGCAACCTTTGAAAGCGTTGCCCTGCCCGCGGCGGAGGCGATCACGGTAGAGAAGGGCCGCAGTTTGGGGATGGGGTCGGTTATGGGGGTGTTTAACATGGCCATGTCGTTGGGCATGATCGTCGGCTCGGTGATCGGAGGATTGATACAGGGCTCCATTGGAATAGGCTGGGTATTCCGCTTTGCCGCTGTGCTTGGTCTTGTGGGCGTTGTGGTATTCAATGTGTTTATGCGAAGAGCGGGGGCTGGTTTGGGCTCCTCGGAGGCATTGACAGCCAGCGAGCTGGGAGTTTAACATAGCCACAGGATTGGCCGGCTAAGGCGCTTTCGAGCTTCGCCTGTAGCCCGTCCGGGAAACAGAGTGAGAGGGAGGACCGAGATGAGACTCAAGGACAAGGTGGCCATCGTAACCGGAGCGGCTGGAGGTATCGGCCGGGCGCATGTGCATGCCCTGGCCAGAGAGGGCGCCAGCGTGGTCGTCGATGACATAAACCTCGAGGGGGCCGAGACGATAGCCGACGAGGCGAGAAAGCTGGGGGCGAAAGCCTTGGCCATAAAGGCCGACGTCTCCAAAGAGGACGAAGTGAAACGGATGGTGGAGAGGACCGTCGCCGAGTTTGGCAGGGTGGATATTATGGTGAACAATGCTGCCTACCTGGCGCTTTCGTACAAGCTGTTCCACGAGACCGAGGTCGCGGAGTGGGATGCGGGGTGGAGCACGACCGTGAAGGGCGTGCTCCATTGCTGCCGGGCGGTGATCCCCCGCATGATTGAGCAGAAAGGGGGCAGGATCATCAACATATCCTCGGCTGTCACCATGGGTGGGATGGAGAGGATGACTATCTACACAGCCTGCAAGGGCGCGGTGGTCGCTTTCTCGATGAGCCTTGCCGTGGAGTTGGGCCGGCATGGGATAACCGTCAACTGCGTCTCACCCGGCAACACCGGGACACCGGGCATGCTGGCCCTCTTGGAGATGCTCCCCGATGAGCTGAAGCAGTGGCACCTGGCGGTCCCCTTGCAGAGGATAGCGAAGCCCGAGGACATAGCCAACGCGGTGGTCTTCCTCGCCTCTGACGAGGGCGGTTACATTACCGGCCAGGATATTGGCGTTAACGGTGGATCGACTCTGCCTATCATATCGGTGCCGCTGCCAACGACGTTTTAGCTCGGCCTTGATGGAAAGCGGGCACAAAGGAGGTAGCCATGTGCTGGGTATGCGATATTTATGGCGACGGTGGCCTGTGGTATCTCAACCCGAAGAATTACGCCAGGAACCTGTACCGGCTGCGGACACCGGGGGCGGCGCGGGCTTTCGGTGAGGACCCGGAGACGCTCGGGCTGCGCCGGATGCAGGAGATACTGGAGACCAGGTTCACCGACAGGGAGGAGTTCTCCCGCCTGGTGAAAGAGGCCAACGAGATGCGTGAGAAGGGCCCCTTTCAGATAGGCCAGGTGGTACCACTCCAGGACGCCCACAAGATGGTGGAGCTGTCAGGTCCGTTTGCCGCCATGTCCTGCCTGTGCCGCATCCATACCAGGGCAAGGGAGGAGAGGAGCCCTCGGGAGTACTCGTGTGGCGGCCTGGGGGTGGGCATGCTCAAATGGGAAAGGTGGCCGGAACGCTACAAGGGCGGCGTTCACTTCATGTCCCCCGATGAGGCCAAGGAGTGGCTCACCAAGTGGAACAAGAGGGGCATGGTGCACATCCCCATGACCTTCGGCGGCTCCTTCATCGGCGGACTGTGCAACTGTGACTACCCCGACTGCCTTGTTATAAGGCACCGCGTAGACTACGGCATGGAGACTGGCTGTCTCAAGGGCCACTACGTAGCCAAGGTGGACTACGACCTGTGCACCGGCTGCGGAGACTGTGTCCAGCGCTGCCAGTTCGGCGCCCTGAAGCTCGAGGTCACCACCCGCAAGGCGAACATAGACCTGCTGCAGTGCTTCGGCTGTGGCCTGTGCGAGACCGGCTGCTCTCAAGGGGCGATCTCCCTGGCGGACAGGATGAGCTTCCCCATGTTGCAGGAGGTATGGTGACATGCTGAGATACCCGGCGATACACATAGATGAGTCCAGATGTACCGTCCCCTTCGATTGCAAGAGGTGCCTTCAGGTTTGCCCTCAGGCGGTGTTCGCCGTCGAGGCGGTGAAGGTGGAGAGGGGAAAGGAGACCGACCCCAAAGAGCCGGGCGCCTACAAGCTGGATACCCCCTACCGCGACAAGTGCGTCATGTGCCACGACTGCCTCGATGTCTGCCCCGTCTCCGCCCTCACCATAACCCTAGCCGAGGAGGTCAAGTCATGACACAGGCAGCGCCGCTCTCATTCGACCTGAACCAGGAGATGCTGGACATGCTGGGCCAGAGGCTGGACATTCAGAGGCCGGTCTCAAAGCTGGTGGAGGTCCTCGCCGGGAAGCGGGGCGCAGAGGCTGAGGAGGCAGCCAGGGGGATTTTCGAGGACTACGGCAGGGAGTGGGCCGGGCTGACCCTTCAGCTGGGGGAACGGCACTCAGACAGGACCTATCAGGTGCTCAAGGAGGTCGTGGACAGGACTGGCAGTTTCGGGTTTGCCCTCATCCCCCAGCGCTTCGTGGAGATAGCCTATCTCAGCACCCAGCAGATCCGTTCCCTGCCCATAGTGGAGAACAACAACCGCAGGCTGGCCTACGAGATGCGTGACTGCCGTATATTCGAGGCGGTCAAGGAGAGGTGCGGCGAGGCGGTGGCCAACCTGATGACCTGCAGACAGGCCTGCCTCGCCCTTGTCCGCAGCATCTATGAGAGCCTGGGCCTGGCAGCTGCCATCGAGATGGAGGCCTCCCTGCCCCAGGATGGCTGCTGTCGCTTCGCTGCCACCAGGGCCTAGGGAGGTTCAAGCGGTAGCTAGATCACTCCTTCTGCCGCGAGCTGGGAGAGATCATCGGGAGACAGGTCCAGCAGGCCACAGTAGACCGACTCATTGTTCTCGCCTGCTTTGGGGGCTATGTGTCTTATTTTCAGAGGGGTCTCTGAAAACTTGAGGGCCACGGCAGTGTGAGGCACTGGGCCAACCCCGGGCACGTCCATATCGACCAGCAACTCCCGGGCTTTGACGTGCGCATCGTCCACCAGGTCCTTCGTATCCCTCGTCCGGCCACAGGGGACCCGCCCCTCTTCCATGATGCGCGATGCCTCGTCCATCGTCTTGTCCTGCGCCCACTCTGTGACATAGGGATAGATCAGGTCGCGATTTACGTAGCGGTCCCAATCGGTCAGCAATCTAGGGTCATCGGCAAGTTCCGGATGCCCGATAACCTGTGCCAGCCTCTTCCACATCTGGTCGCTGATGACGATGATATACACCCAACCATCCGTGGTCTTGAAGATGTCGCCGAAATAGTTTTCGGTCACATTACCTCGGTCAGCCGTCGTGCCCAGGAGCTTCCACCGGGCGGCGGCGTTGGGGAAGGTCATGATACTGACAGCGGTATCGAAAAGCGATGTCTCCACCATCTGGCCCTGACCTGTGCGGTACCTGTGGAACAGTGCCGAAACTGCCCCCAAAGCCGAATGAAGCCCGGTGCCAAGGTCGCACCAGGCTACCGCGCCCCTGCTCGGCGGGTCGCCGGGGAAGCCGTTGTGGGCCATGTGCCCACTTTCCGCCTGGGCAATGGGCTCAAACCCCAGGCGCTCGGAGTAGGGGCCGTAAGAGCCAAAAGCGGAGATCGAGACCACAATAATGTCTGGCTTGATCTTGGACAGCGCCTCGTAGGTCAGGCCGAGCTTTTCCTTTGCCCGGGGGCTGAGGTTGTCCACGAAAATGTCCGCTTTCTTCAGCAGCCTGTGGAATAGCTCCCTCCCCTTGGGGTGTTGCATATCCAGGGTTATGACCTGCTTATTCCGGTTCACCATATAGTGGCGGATGGGAACGCCGTCGGGGGCAAAAGGGGCTAGCTTCCGGTCCACAGACCCGCCGACCTCCTCGATGCGGATCACCTCGGCCCCCATGTCGGCAAGGATGCCGCAACAAAAGGGACCGGCCAGGTACCTTGACAGATCGAGTACGCGTATCCCTTCCAGTATACCCTTCATTTCACTCTCCTTTATCGGTCATAGCATTGGCTTTTTCGGCGTATTATCGTAACATTATACATGTTGTATTCCCACCGCACAACTGTCGCCGGCACAGGCGGTTCCCGGGCCGGTCGCTTTCAGATTGTCCTCCCCCAAATCTTGACGAAGCCAGCACTCCCTCTTTACAGCTATCGATTCCTGGACTAAAATATGATGAGGGCGGGTGTAACTCAGTGGTAGAGTGCTTGCTTCCCAAGCAAGACGTCGAGGGTTCGAATCCCTTCACCCGCTCCATAGACAACTTAGGCGCACAGATGCCGAGCTAAATCCAGCAAAGTGCTGGAGGAGCGATGTACCCCGAAAGACCTAGCTCGCATGATTATGCGCCTAATGCTTACCCTCAAGCAAACCCAGAACGTGCTACTAATTTCCCCTCAGACGAAGAGTTGCTCCGAGGATTCCTTCTTGACCTGAGAGCATCCGGGCGCAAGCCAAAGACCGAGTTCATTTACGGTGACTCTGTAGAACGGCTGTCGCGATTCCGCCGAGATATGGGGATGCCTGCTCTGGCTGTAATGACAGCCGAGCATGTGAGAGAGTATCTCGCTCACTTAGGGGAAAAAGGCAACAAGCTTGTGAGATACGTCTTGCATTCAGCACTGCCAACAACAAGCTTCAGAATCAGATCTATCCGACCTGACCCCGCAAATAATTCACATATACTTCATTTCTCTGGCTGGTTAGCTGGCAAATGGGCGTCGGATCCTCTTCCTAGGCCGTCTTTGCTTTCGCTTGTTCCCAGCCCTCCACCATTTTCAGCATATTCTGTCTGTCGTACACGTCTTCTTGATACTTCCACTTCCCGTGGCCGGCGTACTTCAGGATACTGATGTTTCCCGCCTGGTGAAGACTGCCGTCGCCCGGGTCCGTCAGGCGATTCCACACGTGGCAGATCACCCAGCCCCTCTCCTCATCGATCACGTACCACTCAATAGGGTAGTACTTCATCTCTGTGGCCGGATACTGGGCCATTAGCCCGCAGATCCACTTTCGGACGGCCTCGCGGCCTCCAAAGGTACCAAATTGATGCTCCACGTAGGTGCAATCCTCCGTAAAGAGATCCGCCCAGGGATTCCAATCCCCCGAAGTGCCAGCTTGCAATCCCACCTTTTGGTAATTCTCGAAAGCTTCTTCGAGCTCTTCTCTAGTCCACCTGCCCATGATGCCTCCTTTGCTTGACATTCTCACACTGGCTAGGTGTCATTCTACCGCCCTTTCAACATGACTGGCACCTCCTCTCGTTCATTTAGCGGGGTATCCCAGGGGCGATGTCAACGCCTCTGCTGACATGCGTACCCAGTCTAGCCGTTGTGGGTAGCAGAACGCAAACGGGTGCCAGCGAGTCAGTATGTCATAGCATGCAGCGTCATCGCCACCTCACACGCGTAACCCAGCGATTCCTAGGATCTCTCGTCAGGCAGGCTACTGGCCTGCTGAAAGTGGTCCCTCTTCTTCGGAGGGAGCGATTTGAAATGCGGCCCAACGATGCTGATACGTGTCCCTCCCAGCTGTGAAAGGGTCGCACTACGCTCGTTGTGTCTGCTTACTCTATTCTACAACCACGGTCAGGACAAATGTCCATTCTCCCTCCTCACCACCCTCCCAAGGTCGGCTGTACTCCACAGATATCGTGCTGCTGCCTTCCTTAAGCGCCTTGAAAGTCCATACTTCTTCACCAGGAGTCCCAGGAGGAGGTAGAGGCTCTTGATGGGCCATCACAAATTGGTGGTCTGTCTGCTGTAGCACGGTGTTATCACTGATTTGTGCAGACTCCCACCACTGAAAACCCGTTGACGGGTTGGAACACAGGGTTACTGTAAATGAATCGCCAACAGCAACTTCCACTTCCTTGCTGATAGCAGCCTGGTCATAGAAGTCATCACAGGAAGCCTCTATGGATACCTCCACACTGCCATCAGCTTTGACACTGCCCTTCCAGTGCCAGCCAAGCGTGGTGCTGGATATCACCACCTCGTACACGGCATTCTCTGGGAGCACTACTGGGTAGGAGACTTTGACTGTCCACTCATCAGCGGCAAACTCCTTGGTTGCCGCTCCGACCAGCCCTGGAAGAGTAACATCTTCCTCTCGCCATGTGATGCCGGGAACTGGAGCATTCTGAGGTTCATGCTGCCGTAAATAGGCAAGAGCCGCATCCCGAGCATCAGCAGCATCTGCGACCTCCAAATCTGTAGTAGGCGTTACTACTGGTGTGGGTGTAGGCGTGCCCTCATCGTCGTCATCGCAGGCGACGGCGCCTAGGACTACCGAGAGCAGCAGGAGCGGGATCAGCAGGATAGCAAGCCTTTTCATAGCAGCACCTCTCTCTTCATCATATCCACTTGAGGTGCGGAGCCCGGTTGGTTTCGTACCAGGCTAATTGCGGCGCCTGTGTTTAGCGGCGGCTATTGAAGTGAGATTCGTGGGCGATGGTCTTCGCGGCTAGTCTCGCACAAACGGTGAAATCTGTCAAGATACTTATGCCACAGTATCCCGCTATTGAGTTGGCGAAGGGGCCTGATGGCAATTGGAGGGGTCGAAGTTTAGGGGTGGATGCTGAGAGGGATTTTCTCTGTCTCCCCGTCCG
>JAUVWM010000094.1 GCA_030604105.1 Dehalococcoidaceae bacterium | reverse complement strand
GGAGGCTATAATCGTTGTGGCTAACTTCGAGAGCCTCGGCTTTAGACTAGGGAAATTCTTATTAACCCTGCGCAAGAGACTCCCCGGAGGCAATAAAGAGCATAATGAGAAGGTATGGCAGATACCCCCTGACCATAGCTATAAGTTCGATTATCCATTCCTGAGGCGCCTGGTGGAGCCTCACCTCAAAGTGGACAGGTCAACAGGGGTATCTTTGCTCTTCGGGCTGCCTCGTTGGAGCTCGCTGCTTGCCAGCCTGCCCGAGAGCCTTTCGCTGGCTATCTTAAAGACCCTGGACAGGCTGGCCCGCCATCTGGCTCCGCTCAGCGACGCTATTGTACTCAAGTGTAGCCCCGGCATCGACCACGACGCAGACAAGAAGTCTATCTCTTGATCAGCAAAATAATGTGCCTGTCTCCTATCTCACTCACTTCGCCTATCTCGTCTTTGTGCTCGGCTATCAGGCCATCGATGGCTTCGGTGAGCTGTGGCAGGCCATGATTGTAGTCGTGGAAACCGAGGGCGCCGCCTGAGACAAGATTGGGCCAAATAACATAGAAGTCGTTTACCACATACTCCGGCTGGTGGTTGCCATCGATAAACCCGAAAATGAATCTTTGCTCCTCGGGGAAGCGGACCTTTTGGGAATCCTGGTTGATGGTTATGATATTGTCGAAACCACGGGTCGTCTCCCGGTAAACCTCCTCAAGTGAGCGGCCCCCAAGCAGAGCCCGGTAGATGTCGCACATCCTGACCCCGCTCGCATCCTCAGTCCTGTCAGAGCTGGGGTCGAAATTATCAACGGCATATACCCGCCTGCCGTGCTTCCTGGCAAATCTTGCCAGCTTGATGGTGCCCCCACCCATAAAGGCACCGATCTCAACTATATCCCCCTCTAAGCTGTGCAATGCCCGCTCTTTCATGAAGCCGACGAGGATTTCATAGCCAACGAAATCGTCGGTCGGGGCTTTTGGCACTACGATCTTCCCCAAAGCTCGGTTAAAACCTCCCACTGATGAGCCGTCTAAAATTGGCGCTGGCATCTTCGATGTTGTTCAGGGCACTCACAGCCATAATCACCGCCGCCGATGTCCAGGTGTTGTTCTCCACCGGCCAAATCAGCTCGTCCGGCAGCTTTATCCCGCTGCCGAAGCCCCCGGCAGGGTCACGAAGCTTGAGGGTCCAGTCCAGCAGCACTTTGGCCCTATCCTCTTCGCCTATATTTGTCAAGGCCAAGATCAACTCACAGGTCTCAGCCACGGTCACCCACGGCGTGCCGCAGACGCATTTGCATCCTCGGTCCTCTATAATAAAATCTGCCCACTGCTCCAGGATATGCTCTTTTGCCCGCTGCCCCTGGAGAACCCCGGCAAGGACCGGGTAATACCAGGTCGTGGCGAACCTCTGGCTGTCCTCGCCAAGCTTATCGAAAAGCTCGGGGTGCTCCCTGATTGCCCCGGCCAGCTTCCTCGATGCCATGTCCCACTCAGGCCTATCCAGGCCCAATGCCCTGGCAATCTCTATGCCGCACTTGATACTGAGCCAGGTACAGCTTGATGCTGCCATGAGGGCCCCTTTCCAGACGGCATCATTGGCATCGCGGGCCCAGTAGATCTCACCGGTTGGCTGTTGCAGGCGTAGAGCGAAGGCTATGCCTTTCTCCACCGTAGGCCAGATTCGGCGCAGAAACTCCAGGTCTTCGGTAACCATGTAGTGATAGTAGGCGCCACTGGCTATGTAAGAGCTGAAGTTTGTGTCCTTGGTCAAGTCCTGGGGTTGGCCGTCCAGGTAACCAGACCACCAGCTGCCGTCGGGATTCTGGATATCTTGCAGCCACATATAAGCCCTGGCAGCCTCGTCGAACCTGTGGCACAGGTCCAGGGCTATGGCGGATTCCACATGGTCCCAGGGGTCCACTATACCACCTCGATACCAGGGTATGGCTCCGGAGGCAAGCTGATGATCGGAGATAAAGCTCGCTTGACTTTGGACCAGCTCGTGGAAATCCACTTCTTTCACCCTAGGCTCCTTTGCCCTGTATGCGGCTCTTGCGCATGTAAAAGACGATGCTTTTGGAGAAAAAGGGGTTGAGCAGACCTTCAAGCAGGCGCACGGGCCCGCTCCTGGTCTTTATATCCCATACCAGGAATCTGTAGTAAAGGGAAGGGAGCCAGGCTTTCTCGTTCTTTATCCCGAAGAGGCAGCGGGCCACCCAGTAGAAGGAATGCAGGGCATGCTTATGGCGGGTGGCGTAGATGGACAGGTTGTTCCGGCGCAGGATGGCCATGAGCTCGCTGGCTCGGTATTTCCTGACATGGCCTCCCGGCTTGTTATGGTAGTCCCAGGATATCCTCCAGCACATGGCCTCGGGGAGATAGGTGGGCACGCTGATGGCCAGCGCGCCGTCATCTTTCAGCACCCTCCTCATCTCCCTTATCCCCTGCCCATCGTCGGCGAGGTGCTCCAATACCTCCGAGCAGATGACCCTGTCGAAGGCGGCATCCTTGAAGGGGAGGCTCATGGCATCTGCCCTGATCAGGCCCCATTTCCCGCTGCATTGCCCCTGCTTATCCATGAGCCGAAAGAGATACTGAGTCTTTTCCAGGTTCGCCTCCTCAAGATCCAAAGCGCAGGTCAAGCACCTGTATCGCTTGCAGGCTTCCCAGCTGTGCCTCCCCTCCCCACAGCCAACATCCAGGACTTGCTCACCATCTTTGATTCCCAGGAGCTTGTAGTCAACGGTAAGCATTCACAGAAGCTCCTCATATACCTCCAGGGTGCTGCGGGCAGCCTGCTCCCAGGTGAAGTTGCTGGCCACTCTCTTCCTCCCTGCCTCACCCATGTTCCTTCGCACAGGCTCGGCGGAAAGCAGGTGCTTGATGGCGGCGGCCAGGGCATCGGGGTCAGCTGTCGGCACCAGGATTCCCGCCTCCCCACTCTCCCCCACCACCTCGGGGAGGGCTCCTCCCCTGGCGGCAATGATGGGGACCTTGCAGGACATGGCTTCAGCGGCGGGGAGGCCAAAGCCTTCATAGACCGAGGGGACAATCGCTATCTCCGATGCCGAATAACGCCTGACCAGCTCCTGGGCATCTATCTTCCCGGTAAAGGTAACTATATCGCCAAGCTCACATTCCTCCACCAGCCTTATCTCCTGACCATCCGGCATGCCGCCGCCGACTATGGTCAGCTTCACCGCCGTCTCCCCCTTCAGCTGTTGAAGCGCTTTGAGCAAATAGAGAAGGCCCTTCATGCGCCAGTTTCCACTGTTTGTCATGATAAGGCTATTGGGCTCCTTCGGCACGCTGCTGTCTCGCGTGAAGAGGTCGCCATCGATGCCATTATAGACCACCCTTGTCTTGGAGGGGGAAACCTTGAAGATCCGCCTCGTCTCCTCCGCCGAGCTCTGAGAGACATTTATCACCCTGTCCACTCGCCTGGATACCAGACTTTGCATATTGCAGAAGGAGTACCATCTCATCAGCTTGAACTTTTCCCGCAGGCCCTTGGCATATGCCAGGTCTATCTTCCGGTCAATGGGAATGGGGTGATGGATGGTGGCCACCACCGGAAGCTTCAGGCGCTTCATCAGGAGTAGCCCGTAGCCCAGACACTGGTTGTCATGGACGATATCGAACTTATGGTGCCGCTGAAGCTCTTTCAGCTTGCGATAGGCCCGGATGCTGAAGGTGAGGGGCTCGGGGAACGTCCCGGCCCACACCGCCATGTATTCGTAGAGATTGAGGGGGGTGGGCCTGCGGGGGAAGTTCGCCGGGAAGCTGTCGAACGACTCGTAAAGGTTCAGGCTTTCCAGTTTGTGCAGCTCTACGCCCTCGGCTACCCTGGGGTAGGGGGGGCCTGACATCACATGCACCTCATGTCCCAGCCTGGATAGCCCCCGGGTAAGGTGATAGACGTAGACGCCCTGACCCCCACAGTAGGGGTTGCTTCTATAGGATAGAAAACAGATCTTCATAGCCCCACACTCTCCATCTTGCCTGGAAGAAAGTGCCTAGCAGCCCGGCAATGCCCTCGGCACCTGAAACCGGCCCCGAAGCGATGAAGCCGGGCATGTTCAACGAAAAGGCCCCTGAAGCCCCTTGGCCAGCATGAGCTCACAGATTGTCTGCGACACATCTTCGACAAACTTCAAAGTTGGAGAATATTCCCTCGCTTAGCTCCTCACGGAGCTTATCGTAGTCCCTGGAAGTCCAGATGGATTCCAAGGAGTCCTGCACCACGTTGCCCAGAACGGTGTAGCCAGCCCAGTCTTTGCAGCAGGGGACCACCGAGCCATCGGAGAGGATATAGGCCCGGGATGTGGTGAAAAAGCAACCCCATGTCCTGAAGCCCTCGAAAGCGGGCAATCTGTCCTCTCCCCCTCTTCCGTCGCAGGGTATGACATCGACTATATCAACCAGCCCCTCCCAGAAGAGCCTGAAGGCATCCACCTCTCCCCTGTTGAGAGGGGTCAATGTGAGGACAACCCTGGTCTCGATTTTCCTCTCCTGCTGCCTCAAGCGAAGAAGAAAGTCCATGATATTGGCCATGACTCTCTCGTAGACGATCCCCCGCCGGTGTTGTTCATAGACCTTCCGAGAGATGCCGTCTATAGAGAAATGTATGTGCCCCACATTGTTCCTCAGCAGAATGGAGGCCTTTCTGCCGTCAAGAAGATAGCCGCTTGTATAGATATGGATTGGGGTGTGGGGCAGGGTCTTGGAGACGTAATCCAGGGCATCCTCGATGAATGGGCAGGCCAGGGGCTCTCCATTGATGAAGGGACAGAACTCCTGCACATCCTTGCCCCTACACTCGTCCACTATCTTGCGGAACAGGTCCCAGGACATGTCCTGGGGACGGGTGTTTATCTTCTTGTTAGGACAGAAGATACAGTCAGCAGGGCATCTCAAGGACGTCTCTACAAGGATGCTCTTGGGAAATCCGTTTCGTGAAAGCATCAGGGAGTGCTTCCACAGGATAGGAGACGGATCTTCACTCGCCTGTTCTCCTCATCCTCTGTGGAGGAAGGGCAGTAAACAGCCGGCGATGCGCCAAGCATCGCGAATGGGCCCCGAAGAAAGAGTCGGGGACTATGACAATAAAGTTGCAACGAAAGCCTCTGGCGATATCCTACCCCCTCGGCGTCCTCCCTGTCAAACGACAAATCGCAGCCACCATACTGCGAGCTTCAGGTTGCCCTCCTCTGAGAGGCGAGCACCGTCTTCACCGTGGCGCCGATGTCGCTGGGGCTGGGGGCCATTACCACCCCGGCCCCGGACAGCGCCTCCATCTTGGCCGCAGCCGTGGCTGCCCTGCCGGTGATGATGGCCCCGGCATGGCCCATTCGCCGGCCCGGGGGGGCGGTAACCCCGACCACTATGCCGATCACCGGCTTGGACATCTCCGTCTTTATATACTCCGCCGCCTCCTGCTCAAGAGTGCCGCCGATCTCGCCGATGAGCACCACGCCATCGGTATCCGGGTCAGCCTCGAAGAGTTTGAGCACATCCACAAAGTCGGTCCCGGGCAGAGGGTCACCGCCAATGCCAATGCAGGTGGACTGGCCAATGCCAAGCTCCGTTAGCTGGGCAATGGACTCATAGGTGAGGGTGCCGCTGCGAGATACCACGCCGACCCTACCTGGAGTATGAATGTCTCCCGGCATAAGCCCCACCTTGCACCTTTCCGCCGGCGAGGTAAGCCCTGGGCAGTTGGGGCCGATGAGACGGGTGGGTCTGTCCTGCAGGTAACGCTGTATCACCACCGTGTCCAGGATAGGGATGCCCTCGGTGATGCACACCACCAGGGGAAGGCGGGCATCGGCGGCCTCCATGATGGCGTCAGCGGCAAAGGCCGGGGGCACAAAGATCATGCTGGCGTTGGCCCCGGTCTCCTCGATCGCCCTCTCCACGCCGTTAAACACGGGTATGCTATCCCACAGGGTGCCTCCCTTGCCCGGGGTAACCCCAGCAACCACCCTGGTGCCAAAATCGATGCAGCGCCGGGTATGAAAGGTGCCCTCACTGCCGGTAATACCTTGAACCAGTAGCCGCG
>JAUVWM010000119.1 GCA_030604105.1 Dehalococcoidaceae bacterium | reverse complement strand
GAGCCCACGATAACGGTTGTTTGCCGTGGCAGGCTTCCACTTGGTCAAAAGCTCGGCAATGAAGCCCTCGACATACTCCCTGGTAATGTGGTAAGGTTGTGTGGGCATCCCCTTCGCTTGCAGGAATGCCGCAAACTGCCGGATGCTCTCAGAGTACGTTTCCACTGTCCGCTCGCTGGAATTTTCAGCCCGCAGAGAACGTACAAATGAGTCTAGATAGAGTGAATGCTTAGCAGTTATAGTGTTAATGTCCATCCCAGCCCCCTAAACGCTTTTTCTGTATGTTATCATCACAACCAGCGCTGTGTCAAGTCCCCCGGGGGGCCATTATCCAGTTATAGTGCCTATTTAGCTGTGAGATGCCAAAAGAGGAAATAGAACCATTGACATCATAACTCTCTGTTATGATGTGGCTGGACAGATGGGCGTTCAGGAGGTATCTATGGAGGCCAAAGAGCTGATCTTGAGATCTCTGGAGCAGAGCCAGGGTTATGTGACCAAGGCGCTGGACGGGCTGACTCAAGAGGAGGCCGCCTGGAGCCCGGGAGCGGAGTGCAACTGCATCGCCTTTATCCTGTGGCACATCGCCCGAGTGGAGGATTTCTTCGTGAACCGGGTGATCCAGCGGAAGGACCAGCTCTATGAGGCGGAGGGTTGGCGGGAGAGGTTGGGTACCCCGGCCAAGGAGACGGGCTACCAGTATACGGCGGAGCAGCTCCAGGCCTGGCCGGTGCCGAAGCTGGAGCTTCTCCGGGGATATGCCGACTCGGTCCGGGAGAGGACGCTGGCTTTGCTCAAGCAGCTGGCTTCCGAGAAACTGTCTGAGTTGCCTCGACCCGACCGCTCTCCCGACTCGATAGGCGCCATACTGTGTCGCATGAGCACGGAGACAGCCCTGCACATAGGGCAGATCGCCTATCTGCGCGGGGTGCAGCGAGGGCTGGACAAGTAGCGCCGGCATGGTGAGCTAGCGTTGGTCACCGATTGGCGCGTTGGGCCTCTTTATCTCCTGGATGTATCGCCTTTGGTCTGCCAGATGATGGAGCTCGGTGAAGACGGAGAGGCAGTCTGAGGGCGGCGGCGGCGATGACATCTTCAGGAAGATGGCTTGCCTCTGTGGCCAGACCAAGGTGGGGCTGCCGAAAACACCCAGGACCTCCACAGCAAAGGTGTGATCCTCGGCAAGCCTGGCCAGCAGCCGGCGGTCGGCAAGGTCCTTTTGAAACTGAGCCATGTCCAGGCCAACACTCCCAGCCACCTCAGCCAGAATGTTCATATCGGCGATATCTCGGCGCTGTTCGTGTCTGGCCTCGAGCAAGGCAAAATGGAAGCGGTCGAAGGCAGCCTCGCCCTGACGGCGGGCAGCCTCGGCAGCCCAGAAGGCACGTAGCCCCCGACTGGGATAGTCCTCAGGCTGTTCCCAGATCTTCCACTGAGGCCCCTGCTCATTCTTGGCTTGCTCCAAACTGAAATAGCGCCAGTTGACAACTAGCTTTGGCCCCATGTCCCCCTGCACTCTTTGCAGCCAAACTGCTGCATTGTGGGCATAGGGTCAAAGATAGTCGAAGTAAATGTCTAGGGGCATAATGTCACCCGTCTCGGCCCTGACCATCTCCTCCTCCTTTGGCCCCGAATCTCTTATCCAGGCAACCTGTGGCTGCCCGATCGGGGTTTGAATTTGGCCGGCATCACCATTCTACTCCGGCGCTTCCTTGGAGACAAGGTGAAGGGGAGGCCAGTTATCGCTGACTTGCCGTTACCACGAACAACTGATATGATTCGGTACGTGGAAAGAAGGGAACTCCCGCTGGCAGAGCTATTCTCCCCCCGTGGGGTAGCCGTTGTCGGTGTGACCCCGGCAGAGAAAGGCGCCTTCGCCACCCAGGTTGTTCAGTCCCTCAAAGAGGCGGGGTTCCCCGCTATCTATCCCGTCAACCCGAAGTATACCGAGTTCCTGGGGCTGCCATGCTACCCGAGCCTCCGGGCCATTCCCGGGGTGGTGGACCACGTTGTGGTCAGCATCCCGGCGGAGTCGGCTCTGGCATTGCTGGACGACTGCGCTGCCAAGGGTGTGAAGTCGGTCCACTTCTTCACTGGCGGTTTCAGTGAGAGTGGCTACCCTGAGCGGGCAGAGCTGGAAAGAGCGATGCTGGCCAAGGCGAGAGATGGCGGCTTTCGAATAATCGGCCCCAACTGTGTGGGCCTGACCGTGCCCGGAAGCCGTCTGGTGATCAGAGTGGACATGCCTCTGGAACCGGGGCCAATCGCCTTCATCTCTCAGAGCGGTGGCCATGCCTGCGATGTGCCTTTTCACAGCGGCCCAAGGGGGCTGCGCTTCAGCAAGGTGGTTAGCTACGGGAACGCTTTGGATGTGGATGAGAGCGAGCTACTGGAGTATCTGCCCCAAGACCCTGAGACCGAGATCATCGCCGCCTACATCGAGGGGGTGCGGGATGGGAGGCATTTTCTGGGGGCGCTCCAGGAGGCAGCCGCCCGAAAGCCGGTGGTCATCTGCAAAGGCGGGACGACCGAGGTTGGCAGGAGGTCCGCTCACGGCCATACCGCCAGTCTGACCAGCTCGGTGCCCGTTTTCGACGCTGTATGCCGCCAGGCGAATGCGATCCAGGTCGAGGACGTGGAAGAGCTTGTAGACGTGCTGGTGGCGCTTCGCTTTGTCACTCCCCGGCCACAGGGTACCGGCGTTAGCGTAATAGGCATAGGTGGCGGCCCCACCGTTCAGGCCGGCGACGAGATGGAGAAAGAGGGGCTCCACTTGCCCCGGCTCTCAGCAGGGGTACAGGCAGAGTTGAGGCAGTTCTTGCCCTTACCTGGTGCTATCTTCAGCAACCCGGTGGACGCGACGGCCCTGCTATCTCCAGAGGCTATCTCGGCGACCATGCGGGTGGTCGGCAAAGTCCCCGATGTTCACATGCTCATCTACCATCTGGGGTTCCATCCGGTCAGCCGCTGGGGGGATGGCCGACTCTGTTCAGCGACCTTTCTGCAAGCCGCCGTCGACACCTTCACGGAGGCGCAGCGGGTAACGCACAAGCCTGTTCTGCTGGCTCTGCGCCCGGCGCCGGATTTGGACGGCATGAAGGATTTCCTTGCCACCCAGGAGGCATTTGTAGAGGCCGGGTTCCCCGTGTTCCATTCGCTACGTGGGGCGGCCAAGGCGATGGCCCGCGTAGTAGCCTGGAACCGGGCCTGAGCAGGCGCTGATCTTCCAGCAAGTGGAGAGCCTTGCGCCCGACCCTCTAAGGGCTCTGGCCTCGCCAACGCCTTGACTTGTCCGGCAGTGACATCGAATATCGGTCAGCCTTGGCGCCTAACGTGCCCGGGCATCAGCTCGCCTTCCGCCCCTTTGCGCATCTTCTCTTTCATCACGTCGTCGAGAAGGCCGGCCTGGTCAAGCTCGCCAAGCAACGCCGCGACGTTTCCAATGTCGAAAAAGTCCTTCTGCTGGCACCACCGGTAGTTCCCGGCGTAGCGGAACCACGAGCCCCCGATACCAGCAACTTCGTAATTCGATCCGTCGGGTCGTTTGAAAGGGGCGATCTGCTTCGTGATGTCTATTTTGGAACAGCCAGAGCAAGACCAGCATTATTCAGGCCCTTGGTGATCACTGCTGCGCCGCCTTCTGCTCAGGGGCCCTGGCGACGGGCTCACCAAGCCCAGGCCCAGTTTGGGGGGCAGAAGCCTCGCTCATTGGAGATGCCCCGGTGGGAGGCAGCCGCCTAGACCCCTATCCTGTGCAAGAAGTCAAGCACCACCTGGTTGAAGGCCTCGGGCTGGTCGATATTCGCCCCGTGACCGGCGTTGTCTATGACCACCTTCTCCGACTGCGGAATTCTGGCTGCCATGTAGTCAGCGGCGGCGAGTAAATCCACATCGTTCTCGCCGATTATGATCAGGGTGGGGACCGCGATGTCCTTGAGCTTGTCCACGCCATGGGGATTGATCGTCGCTCCCCGGCAGAACTTGGCCACCCCAATGGGGTCCATGGTAAGCATCAGCTCCCGCGGGGTATAGTCGGGCACGGGGTACTCGCTGTCAATAAGGCCCTGCATGCCCCCTTTTTCCAGGATGTCCGCCCGGCCAAGAAGGCCCTCGTTCCAGTGGGCCGCCCTCTCCGCCGTACGGTAGCCGGGGCCAGTGTTGGTGAGGATGAGGGCGCTGACCGCCTCCGGGTGGTGGTGGTAGAAGTGCAGGGACAGATAGCCGCCGAAGGACAGGCCTCCCACTACCGCCTTCTTTACTCCAAGGTGGCCAAGCAGCTGATAAAGGTCGTCCACCATGATCTCCACCGAGTACTGGGAGGGATCGGTGGGACTTTCCGTCTGACCATGGCCGCGCAGGTCCCAGGTGATGAAACGGTGGTCGCGGGAAAAAGGCTCCACCTGACCCTCCCACATCTGGGTGGTGCCTAGGAGGCCGTGCGAGAGCACGAGGGGATAGCCATCGCCATGCACTTCGTAGTAGATATCTATGCCATTGATAGGTGTCTTGGGCATGCTCTACCTCCAGTAGAAACTCGCTGCCTCTCGAATTCCCCGGGAAAACGGGGTTTTTCAGGCAGAACCGGACCGAGATTCCCCATGTCAACTTGCGATGAGGCGACTCTCACGCCTCATCGCTCTTGGCACTGACGATATATCCAGGTCGCCTGGTTGTCAAGCCCGCCGGGGGGCCGCGGGCTGTATCTGCCCCGGCCGATAGCACCCAAGGCTATCTTCCCTTGAACTTGGGTTCCCTTTTCTCCTGGAAGGCCTGCACGCCCTCCCTGAAGTCCTCTGTCTGAAAGAGTATGGCCTGCGCCTGGGCCTCGTATTCACACACTGCCGCCAGGTCGGAGCTCAAGCCCCTATTTATGATCGTCTTCATCAGCCCGATAGCCTTGGTCGGGCCCTTGGCCAGCCTCTCCGCCAGCCCCAGCGCCTCCGCTTC
>JAUVWM010000011.1 GCA_030604105.1 Dehalococcoidaceae bacterium | reverse complement strand
CCCTCGATACCGAGGACATCAAATTGGAACTGACATAGAAGTAATCGATTCTCCAGCCCACGGTCCTCTCTCTCGCCCCCGATTTCAAGTCCCACCAGGTGTACTGCCCCGGCTCTTTATTGAACTGGCGGAAGCTATCCACAAAGCCATGCTCCTCGAACCTGTCCATCCAGGCCCTCTCTACGGGCAGGAAGCCGGAGACCTTTGCGTTCTCTTTGGGCCGTGCCAGGTCTATTTCATGGTGGGCTGTGTTGAAATCGCCGCAGACGACGAGCTTGTGGCCTTTTCTCTGCAGCGGGTCTACGAAATCGAGGAAGGCGTCGTAGAACTCCAGCTTGTATTTGAGCCTCTCCTCGCTTGCCTTACCGTTGGGGAAATAGACGTTGAACAGGGTGAAATCCGGGTACTCGGCGATGATGACCCTGCCCTCCTTATTGAAATCCTCCATGCCAAAGCCTCTTCGCACTCGCAACGCTTCCTCTTGGGAAAAGGTGGCCACTCCACTATAGCCCTTCTTTTCCCCCCAGTCCCAGTATGCATGGTAACCCTCCGGCTCTCGCAGGTCTTTGCCAAGCTGGTCCGGCTGGGCTTTAACTTCCTGAGCGCAGAGGATGTCGGGGGACTCCCGCTTCAGCCACTCCATAAATCCCTTTCTGAAAGCGGCCCTTATACCATTGACGTTCCAGCTGACTATCTTGATGCTCATCTTGCGCCTCCACTAATGTAGGACTTATTGAATGGCAGGGCGGATTGGTGTACAATGAATCACATTGTAAATGAGAAAGTCAAGCGGCATGAGAGTCGAGAGGTGCAAGGGCAGTCGCGATCTGCTGCCTCAAGACATGGCCAGGTTTCGACGCCTTGAGGCGGTCTTCAGAGACTGCTGCCTCAGCCGGGGCTATGAGGAGATCAGAACCCCGGTCTTGGAATACCTGCACCTGTTCACCACTGCCGGCACCCTCACCCCCGATATGCTGGGCAGGGTATATTCCTTCCTGGACTGGGATGGCTGGAGCGGGGAGAGGGTGGTGCTGAGGCCGGATGGCACCATCCCCACAGCCAGGCTTTATGTCGATAACCTGGCCGAGCAGGACCTGGCCAAGCTCTTCTATGTGGAGAATGTCTTCTCCTTCGAGGAAACCGGCCAGGAGACCAGGGAGAGGTGGCAGTGCGGGGCCGAGCTTATCGGCGGCACCAGGCCTGTTGCCGATGTGGAGTTGATCTCCCTCGCCATGGAGGTGCTGAGTAAGCTGGGTATCGAGGCCGTGGAGATTCGGCTATCCCACGCCGGCGTGATAAAGGCGCTCCTCTCGGCGCTGGAGTTGAGCTCCCAGGAGCGGTCCGAGATTCTAAACCAGGTTCTGGAGGGAAATGTGGGAGCCCTGGCCCAGATAAAGCCCCAGGCCCCCGAAGCTCAAAGGGCCCTGTCTCTCTTTTTCGACCTGGCGGGGAGGTCGTCCGCTTTCATGAAAAACCTGAAGTCATTATCCGGCGCGGCCTTGCCCGGGCTGGGGCCTGGCCTCGACGATTTCATCGGCATTGCTCAGATGCTGGACAGCCTGGGATATAGCTATCAGGCTGACCTTGCTTCGGGCAGAGACTTTGAATACTACACGGGGCTCATTTTCCAGCTCTTTGTCGGGGGGGCCAAGGTAGGCGGCGGAGGTAGATACGATGACCTCATCCCCTTGGTGGGGGGCAGAAGCATCCCTGCCTCGGGCTTTGCCCTCTATGCCCACCAGCTTATGGACCTCCTGGGGACGGAGGATCTGCCTGCCCGGCGCCGAATCCTGGTGAAAGCTGAGTCCGGTGGGGCGCAGGAACTGAGATCCTGCTTTGATATCGCTGGCCGGCTGCGGGAGGCAAGGTGCGTGGCTGAGCTTGACCTTGGCGGCCGCCGGGAGGCCGATTTCAGATGGGTTCTCTCGGTTCGGGCCGAAGCTGCCCCCTTGTTGCTCAGCGATCGGGTTGCCGGCGAGCGATTTGAAATAGCCTCTGCGGCTGAAGTTTTGAAGATATTGGATGAGAGATGCAATTGAAGCTGGCCTTACCTAAGGGACGCCTTCTCGATAAGACGGCGGCTTTGCTGGAGACGGCGGGTATGGGCTTCGCCGGCTACCATGAAGGGTCGCGCTCCTATCGCCTGCGCGGTGACAGGTTCCCCCACCTCCAGGCCAAGGTCTTTCACGAGAAGGACATCCCTGTTCAGGTGGCGGTGGGAAACTACGATCTGGGCATATGCGGGCTGGACTGGATCGAGGAGCTTACGGTGAGGTATCCCCAGAGTGACCTGGTCAAGGTGCAAGACCTGGAATATGGCAATGGCGATCTGTATATGGCCGCCAGCAAGGCATCCGGGATATCCTCGGCCCAGGAGCTGGGGACCAGGCAGGGCAGCTGGCGCCTGGCCAGCGAGTACCCCAATCTGGCGGAGGCCTTCGCCTTGAAGCTCAGGTTGAGCAGGTTCGTCGTCTTCCCCGTCTGGGGGGCAGCCGAGGTCTACCCCCCGGAGAGCGCCGACCTGGCCCTGATCTCCCAACCGGCGGCGGATAGGCTTTCGGACTACGGCCTCGTCCCTCTGGCCCCCATCCTGTCCACCCGGGCTTTCCTGATAGCCAATCGTAATAGCTGGGAGGCAAAGGATATGGCAGAGGTGCTGGATCTCCTCTGCCATTGCCGGATGGATGTGGGCAGGGCTGAATCCCAGCCGGCCAGCGCCGCAGACGTGCCCCGGCCACCGGCCCCTGAGGAGATGGCTGAGGACGCGGTTTGGCTTGCCCTGCCCGACGGGCACCAGCAGGCTCCCACAATTCGGCTCCTGAGCGGAAGCGGACTCAAGATTCAGGGTTATTCCCCCCTCTCGGCAGACCGCAGGCCGACTGTTGACCTGGCCGGGGTCAGGGTCAAGGTAATCAGGCCACAGGACATGCCCCTGCAGGTGGCTAATGGGAACTTCGATCTGGCCATTACCGGCCGGGACTGGCTTATGGACCATCTCTGCCGCTTCCCCTCCAGCCCGGTGAAGGAGGTCCTGGACCTTGAATTTGCCAGGGTGAAGGTGGTGGCTGTGGTCAGCAAGGAGCTGCCGGTCGATGACGTAAGCGGGTTAAGGGAGCTGGTGAGGGACGGTCGCGGCCTCAGGGTGGCCTCGGAGTATGTGAATATCGCCGATAAATATGCCCGCGATAACCATCTCAGCCCATATAAGGTGATCCCCACCTGGGGGGCCAGCGAGGCTTTCCTGCCTGAGGACGCGGACCTGCTCATAGAGAACACCGAGACCGGGCGGACCCTGGCCCAGCACAACCTGAAGATCATCGATACCCTGTTCGAGTCTTCCTCCTGCCTTATTTCCACAGCCAGTAGCCTGGAACACCCGGCAAAGAGGGGGAGGATAAGTTCCATTATCGACATGGTGAGAAGCCCGGCGGCTCTATCTTTGTGAGGAAAGGAGCTGGCTTGCCTCCCATTTGCCTCCATTTGGTCATTGCCAGAGGTGCCGCCACCAGGTTGGGCCATTCCACTGTGGACCGGAACCTGGGGAGCTACCTTCTGGGCTCCACCCTGCCTGACTTTCATATCATGATGGGCCAACCCCGGGAGAGGACCCATTTCTTCGACCTGGCAAAGGAGCCTGCTGAAAGCGGGATAAAGCCCTTCCTGAAGGCTTATCCTGAGCTGAGCGAGGGCGCCGGCCTCGCCGATGACACCAGGGCGCTGGTTTCCGGCTATCTCTGTCACCTGGCCACCGATGAGGTCTGGATCATCGACATCTATCGCCCCTTGTTTGGGCCAGCTTCGCCACTGGGGGATGAGCCCATGGCCAACCTGCTGGACAGGACGCTCCAATACGAGCTTGATCTCCGCTCTCGGGAGGATGAGGGCGATATGTCCCAAATTCGGGCCCTGCTGGGCCGGCTGAACCTGAGTGCCGACATCGGCCCCATAGACGCCTCCGCGGTGAGGCGGTGGCACGAGCGTGTCAGCAGCGCATCAAATCGAGTGCCCACCTGGGATGATTTCCCCGCTTTCGCCGAAAGATTCCTGGTGCCTTTCAAGAAGGTCGAGCCGGAGCCCCTGGAGAGGTTCCTGGCTTCCCTGCCCGCCAAGCGGGAATGGGTGCTTAGTTATGTCGGCCGGGAACGGATCGAGGCCTTTCGGGAAAAGGCGGTAAGCCATTCGGTAACCGCCGCCCAGGAGTATCTGAATTGAGGATCATACGGGATCTCAAAACGGCCAAATCCACCCTGCTGTCTCGCTCCCCCTATGAGCTGTATCAGGCCTCGCCTGCCGTTAAGCAGAGGATCAAGGACATTTTCGCTGAGGAGCTGACCCCTGAGCAGGCAGTGGAGCGAATCGTCGCCGACGTGCGCACCAGGGGCGATGCCGCCCTCTTCGACTATGGCCGAAGGATCGATCAGGTTGAGCTGAGCCACCTCGAGTTGGGCCAGGAGGAGATGGCGGAAGCCTATAGCCAGGTGGACGGGGAGCTGTTATCGGCGCTGAGGCTGGCAGCCGACAGGCTGGTCTCCTTTCACCTGGCCCATAAGCGCCGTGGTTCCCTGGACTTCGCCGAGGGCGCCTTGGGCAACCTCATCAGCCCCATAGAGAGGGTGGGGATCTATGTGCCTGGGGGTACCGCTTGCTATCCGTCCACGGTGCTGATGACGGCCATCCCCGCCCGGGTGGCAGGGGTGGAGGAGATTGTCCTGACTACGCCCGCGAGGGGGGGAGGGGCGATTTCCCCGGCGACGCTGGTGGCCGCGGACATCGCCCAGGTCAACCGGGTATTCAAGGTTGGAGGCGCCCAGGCCATCGCTGCCCTGGCCTTCGGCACCCAGTCGGTGCCCAAGGTCGATAAGGTCTGCGGGCCGGGCAATATCTTTGTGGTGCTGGCCAAAAAATTTGTCTATGGGGTGGTGGACATCGACGGCCTCCAGGGACCCAGCGAGACGGTGCTCCTGGCCGATGACAGCGCCGACCCCGCTTTGTGTGCCGCTGATCTCCTGGCCCAGGCCGAGCACGATGCCCTGGCCTGTGCTATTATGATCACTACCTCTCCCCAGCTGGCTGAGAGGGTCGATGGGGAGGTGACGCGGCAGCTGGGCGAGCTGGAACGGCAGGATATCGCTGCCCAATCCCTGGAGAGCAGGGGGGGGATAATCATCGTGGCCGACATGGCTCAGGCTATCGACTTGGTGAACTTCTATGCCCCGGAACATCTGTGCCTGATGGTGCGCCACGCCTGGTCCTATATCGGCAGGATCCGGAACGCAGGCGCCATCTTTGTCGGCCAAAGCTCCCCGGAAGCCCTGGGCGACTATATCGCTGGACCAAGCCACGTCATACCTACCGGCGGCACCGCCCGCTACGGCTCACCGCTGGGGGTGGATGATTTCCTCAAAGTCACCAGCCTGGTCGCCTTAAACGATGAATCCCTGACGGCCTTGGGCCCGGCGGCAGCCGTTATGGCCAGGGCCGAGGGACTCACTGCCCACGCCCGGGCAATCGAAGCCAGGCTCCGTCAGGCCGACGCTAAGGGGGAACTAGCATGATGCCAAGGCACGCCCGGTGGGTCAAACTATCGCTCGTCTTTTTCTGCGCTGTGCTGCTGGTATCGGCCCTGGCATTCAAGTTGCGGGGGGGGATCACCGTCACCGTGGACGAGGATATCGACGAGGACCTTTACGTCTGGGGGGCGGCGGTCAGCATCGATAGTACCGTCAATGGCGATGTCTATGCTGCCGGCGGTTCGGTAACCGTCAAGGGCATCATCAATGGCAGCGTGAATGTGGTGGGGGGCACGGTTAACATAAGAGGTCAGGTTACCCATAGTGTCCGGGCTGTGGGCGGGCTGGTGAGGATCGATGCTATGGTGAGCGGTGACGTGATCGCGCTGTCTCGCGACTTGAAGGTGGCTGACACGGCCCAGATAGGCGGCGAGCTGTATATGGTGACCACCGATGCCGAGATCGGCGGCACCATAAAGGAGAAGCTCAGGGGGGTTGCCAGCGATCTCATCCTTTTCGGGAAAGTGGAGGGAGATGTCGATGTCAACGTGGAGACCCTCATCTTGCAGCCGACAGCGCAGATCGAAGGCGACCTGACCTATCATAGTAAGGATATGGCCGACATTCAATCGGGTTCCCTGGTTCAGGGCACCATCGCCCGTGAGAGGCCGGCCTGGGTGGAGCGGCGGATCACCGGCTTGGTCTCGGCAACCTCAACGCTGAGGGACAAGATCATGGCCTTCTTGATGCCCTTTATTTTGGGGTTGGTCGTTTTGCTCATTGCCTTTGTGAGAACCACCTCGAT
This sequence comes from Dehalococcoidaceae bacterium, assembly GCA_030604105.1. Taxonomy (GTDB): domain Bacteria; phylum Chloroflexota; class Dehalococcoidia; order JAUVWM01; family JAUVWM01; genus JAUVWM01. Next base: position 11,615 of record JAUVWM010000011.1, on the reverse strand, counting down.
GGCTGAGGCAGTGCGCCGCAGACCGTGGCCCAGCCTGGGCTGGGGTGCCCTCATTTTGGTGGCCACCCCTATCGCTGCGATGATGGTGGCCATCACCATCGTTGGCATACCTTTGGCCTTGATGACCATGATCCTTTACTTCATGGCCCTCTACCTGAGCCAGGTGTTCGTTGGCCTGGCCATAGGGCAACTTATTATCGGCCGCTTCAGGAGGCTTGAGGGCCGGGCCATCATGATCGGGGCGCTGGCTCTGGGCCTTGCCCTCCTCATCGCCATCAGGTCAATACCTCTCCCCTACTTTAGCTTGGCGATCCTGGGGATCACTGGACTTTTCGGCCTGGGGGCTATCATTGTCTCGGAAAGGAAGCTGCGTGCCGAGCGGCGTGAGGTGGCCTCCCCTGAGTAGAATCTTGGACGCTTTGAGGCAGCGATGACCTCTTCCTCCGACCTCGATCAGGGTGTGGAAAGGCTGTTCAGGCCTGAGCTTGCCGCGCTTGAGGCATATAGCCCTATACTGCCCCTGGAGGTGCTGAGTGAGCAGTCGGCTATCCCCGCTGAAGGGATCATAAAGCTGGATGGCAATGAAAATCCCTACGGGTGCTCGCCTCAGGTCGGGCGCGCCTTGGAAGCCTATCCTTTCTATCATGTCTATCCCGACCCGGAGCAGCGGGAGCTGCGAAAGGCAGTGGAGGCATACTGTGGCCTGGGCGCAGACCACATCGTGATGGGCAGCGGCAGCGACGAGCTCATCGATCTCATCCTGCGCCTCTTCCTGGAGCCGGGGGATAAGGTCATCAACTGTACCCCCACCTTCGGCATGTACCCCTTCAGCACCGAGGTTTGCGGGGGGCGGGTGGTCGATGTGCCCCGGGACCAAAGCTACGGCGTGGACATCGATGGGGTGAAGGCGGCCCTGGATAAGCGTGCCAAGATCGTCTTCCTGGCCTCCCCCAACAACCCCACGGGGAACGTCACCCCCCAGCCCCACATCCGTGAGCTGGTGGATGCGGGAGTGGTGGTGGTGGTTGACGAGGCTTACTACGAGTTCAGTGGGGTGACGGTGGCCCCTCTGGTGGCCGACTATGATAACCTGATAGTGCTGCGCAGCTTCAGCAAATGGGCCGGGCTGGCTGGCCTGCGCGCCGGTTACGGCATCTTTCCCCCTCAGATCGCCCGGCACCTCACCAAGATCAAGCCCCCATATAACGTCAATGTGGCTGCGCAGGTGGCCGTTAAGGCCTCGCTGGCGGACATCGCTTACCTCCAGGGCACGGTCAGGGCCATGATCGCCGAGCGGGAGAGGCTGTTTTCCAGGCTGAGCGAGCTGGGCTTTCTCAAGCCTTATCCCTCGCAGGCTAACTTTATCCTTTGCTCGGTCGTCGATGGCGAAGCGCAGAAGCTGCATCGAGGATTACAGCAGGTGGGCATCTTCGTGCGCTACTTCGATACCCCACAGCTTAGGAGCTGCCTTCGCATCAGCGTGGGCCGGCCGGAGCACACCGATGCCCTGATCTCAGCTTTGACAAAATTACGGGAAGGGTGAAATGGTTAACAGAACAGCCACCGTGGCTCGCCAGACCGGGGAAACAAGCGTCAAGGTGGAGTTTGACCTTGACGGCAGGGGCAACGCTGATATCTCCACGGGTTTCAGGATGTTCGATCACCTGCTGTCTCAGCTGGCCCAGCACGGGGTATTCGACATAAAGGTCTCGGCCGCGGGCAGCGATCAGCACCACGTGGTGGAGGATGTGGCCATCTCCTTGGGCAAGGCCCTGAGCCAGGCGCTGGGGGAGCGGCGGGGTATCGCCAGGATGGCCCATGCCGTGGTGCCCATGGACGATGCCTTGGTGATGGTGGCGCTGGACATTGGGGGCAGAGGCTACATCTCGGTGGAGGCAGCCTTCGATGACAAAGCTATAGGCGAGCTGGACACGGACCTTATCCGTCATTTCCTGGAGTCCTTCGCCAGCGAGGCCCGGCTCAACCTTCACGCCAGAGTGCTTGCCGGCGTCAACGACCATCATAAGGCGGAAGCGCTGTTTAAGGCGCTGGCTCGAGCCTTGGATGGCGCCACCCGAATCGATGAGCGCCTCGGGGGCAGGGTGCCCTCGACCAAGGATGTGATCCAGGATTAGATTTCCTCCACCTCGAATCGGTAATCCTCGATCACCGGATTGGCCAGGAGCTGGCGACACATCTCCTGCACTTGCTCCCGGGCCTGGGAGAGGTCCTTGCCCTTAAGCTGAATCTCCATATATTTCCCGGCGCGCACGCTCTTGACCTCCCTGAAGCCCAGCATCCCCAGCCCCCCCTTGATGGTCAGGCCCTGGGGGTCGTTGACGGTGGGCTTGAGAGTTATGTAAACCTTGGCCAGGTACATGCCTATAGCCCCTTTCCCGTTAACCTGAGATACGCCTCCCGGTACCGTTCGGCTGTGGCCTCGATTACCTCGGGGGGAAGCATGGGTGCCGGCGGTTCCTGGTTCCAGCCTGACTGGATCAGCCAGTCCCGGACCGGCTGCTTATCGAAGCTGGGCTGGGGACGCCCTGCCGCAAACTGGCTGGCATCCCAGAAACGGCTTGAGTCCGGGGTCAGAAGCTCATCGATGAGGATGACCTGGCCATCGACCAGCCCGAACTCCATCTTGGTGTCGGCGATGATGATGCCCCTGGACTGGGCATACTCATGGGCATGGCGATAGATGGCCAGGCTCTTCTCCTCGAGCTCCTGGGCCAGGGCTTCGCCCACAAGCTGCTTCATCTCCTCAGGGCTCAGGGGAAGGTCGTGGCCGCTTTCCGCCTTGGTGGTGGGTGTGAATATGGACTGGGGCAGAAGCTGACTCTCCTTTAGCCCCTGAGGCAGGGGCAATCCGCAGGCCGTGCCCCTCTGGCGGTACTCCGCCCAGGCCGATCCTGACAGGTAGCCGCGGACCACGCATTCGACGGGGATACGCTCCGCCTTCTTGACCAGCATCGAGCGAGCGGCAAGGTAGGCCGGGTGGGAATAGCCGGTGCCGGGGGGGAGATGGGCGTCAAGCTGGCGGCTATCGGCGATAAGCTCCACCAGGTGATTGGGCGCCACGGAGGCTGTCCTCTCAAACCAGAAGGCTGAGAGCTTATTTAGGAACAGGCCCTTGTCGGGGATGCCGCAGGGCAGGACCACGTCGAAGGCCGAGATGCGGTCGGTGGCTATCATGAGGAGCTTATCCCCCAGCGCGTAGCTGTCGCGCACCTTGCCCCGGAAGAAGCCGGGATGGGGTAGGTCTGTTTCAATCAATATTGACATGGCACCTGCTATCCAGGGTCATCTCGTTCATCGGTCGGGCCTTTCCCGGCCTGCTGCCAGCCCCAGCCGCTGAAAGACCTCATCCACGTAGCGCAGATAATATCCGTAGTCGAAGAGGGACTCCAGCTCAGCCGGTGACAGCTGGGCACCGACCTCGCCGTCTTCCTTGAGCAGGGGCAGAAGCTCCAGCCCCTCCTCCCAGGCTTTCATGGCGTTGCGCTGCACCAGCTCATAGGCCTGTTGCCGACCCAGGCCCTTCTCGATGAGGGCCAGGAGCACCCGCTGGGAGAAGATCAGCCCCCCGGTAAGTTCCAGGTTCTGGCGCATCCGCTCGGCGTGCACCCGGAGCCCGCTCATCACCGAGGTGAACAGGCTCAGGACATAGTCGAGCACGAGACAGGAATCGGGCAGGATTATGCGCTCGGCGGAGGAATGGCTGATATCGCGCTCATGCCACAGGGCGATGTTCTCCATGGAGGTCAGGGCATGCCCCCGGATTAGCCTGGCCAGGCCGCAGATGCGCTCGCAGAGCTCGGGATTGCGCTTGTGGGGCATGGCTGAGGAGCCGGTCTGCCCCTTCCTGAAGGGCTCCTCGGCCTCCAGAACCTCGGTCCGCTGCAGCCCCCTGATCTCGGTGGCGAACTTCTCCAGGGAGCCGGCGATTATGGCCAGGGTGGTCACGAACTGGGCGTGGCGGTCTCGCTGCAGGACCTGGCTGGATATCGGTGCCGCTTCAAGGCCCAGTTTGGCGCAGGCTGCCCTCTCCACCGCCGGCGGTACCGTGGCATAGGTGCCCACCGCCCCCGAGATCTTGCCCACCGCCACCCCCTTTCTCGCCTCGGCCAGTCTCCCCTGGTTGCGCTTCATCTCCTCAACCCACAGTGCCAGCTTCAAGCCGAAGGTTGTGGGCTCGGCATGTACCCCGTGGGTGCGCCCCATCGTCAGCGTGTCTTTGTGCTCGACAGCCCTCTCCTTGAGCACACCGATCAGGGCGGAGATATCCTCGGCCAGGAGGTCGGCGGCTTCCACCAGTTGCAGGCTCAGGGCTGTATCCATAATGTCGGAGGAGGTGAGCCCCAGGTGGATGAAGCGGCTCTCTGCGCCCAGGCTCTCCGCCACCGCACCCAGGAAGGCGGTCATATCGTGGCGGGTCTCCTCCAGTATCTCGCCGATGCGCCCCAGGTCGTAGCGCGCTGACCTGATCTTGGGGATATCTTCTGCGGGGATAACGCCCAGCTCCGCCCAGGCCTCGCAGACGGCGATCTCCACCTTGAGCCATTTATCGAACTTGCTCTCCTCTGACCAGGCCTTTTTCATCTGGGGTCTGGAATAGCGCTCGATCATACGTTATCTCCCTTTCACCAGCTACCCCTCGGCCAGCCTCCGCCGGTGCTGCTCGTAGGCTTCCCTTATCCTCTCGTGCTTCAGTCCCAGGATCTGGGCGGCAAGGAGGGCGGCGTTCTCAGCCCCGGCAGAGCCGATGGCCACGCAGGCCACCGGCACCCCGGCCGGCATCTGCACTATGGAATAGAGGGCGTCAACGCCCTTCAGCTCGCTGCTGGCCAGGGGGACACCGATTACGCGCAGGGTGCTCCAGCTGGCCAGCGCCCCAGGCAGGTGGGCCGCCCCGCCCGCCCCGGCGATGATGACCTCCAGCCCTCGCCGCCCAGCGTTGAGGGCGTACTCGCGAGCCCTCTCCGGGGTGCGGTGGGCTGAGATGATGGAAACCTCATACTCGATGCCCAGCTGGTCCAACCTGGCTAAAGCCGGCTGCATCAGCGGCTCATCCGATTTGCTGCCCATTACCACTCCTACCAGAGGCATGTGACCCTCCTCCTAGCTAGTCCCGGCAAGCTTTCTCAGCCGGTCCATGATGGCCATCCCCACCCCCGTCTCCTCAACCTCCTCCCCCAGAACGACGTCCACCCCCTCCTCATCCAGCTCACGAAGGGCGGCGAAAAGCCTGCGGGCATAGGCTGCGGGCTCCTGGGGCATGGCTTTTATTGCCACCTGACCATCGCTGTGGTAGAGATGGGAGCTGTGGCTGAGCAGCCCCACCTTCTTCCCTCTGCCCGCATAGCGCTCTACCAGATCTTCGACCCTGTCTTTGGCTGTGACCAGGAGAAACTCCGCCTTGAGGTCGCCCTGCCCATAACCGGGCAGGGATTGCCCCTCTTTGATGACGACCTCGCCGATAGACTCTCTCAGCTCCTCGACGCTCACCGCCCCCGGCCTCACTATCCGTGGCGGGGATGTGGAGATGTCCAGCACCGTGGACTCGATCCCCGTCCCCACCGGGCCGGCATCGAGGATCATGTCGATCTTGCCCCCCAGATCGTGAAGGACGTGCTCCCCGGTGGTGGCGCTGGGACGGCCTGAGAGATTGGCGCTGGGGCCAACCACAGGCGAGCCGAAGGCTGTTATCAGCTCCAAAGCCACCTTGCTCCCGGGCATTCTGACTGCCACTGAATCGCCGCCGGTGACTGCCGGCGGAACCCTGGCAGACCTCTTGAGGATAAGCGTCAATGGGCCCGGCCAGAACCTGCCCATCAATGTCTCGGCCAGCGCCGGGATGTCGCGGGTCAGGACCTCCAGGTGATGGCTATGGGCTATGAGAACGATGAGGGGGTTGCCCGCAGCCCTTCCCTTGGCCCGGAAGACCTTGTTCACCGCCTCGGGGTTAAGGGCATCCGCCCCCAGGCCGTAGACTGTTTCCGTGGGGAAGGCCACCAGCCCTCCCTTCCTCACCACCTCGGCTGCCTGGGCGATGGCTGGCTTTTCCGGGTTGGTGGCGTCAACCCTTATCACCACGGTCTTCAGGGATGGCATTTGCCCTCCGTTACCGGGTTTGCGCCGCTCTGGCGGCGATGTCCCGGCGATAGTGACAGCCTTCAAAATGGATGCGGGGGAGGTTGAGATAAACCCTTTCCCGTGCCTGGGCCAGGGTTTCGCCGCTGGCCACCACGGTGAGCACTCTCCCCCCATCGGTATAGATCTGCCCCTGCCCCAGCTTGGTTCCGGCATGAAAGATGAGGATGTCGTCGTCAAGCTCGTCCAGGCCGGAGATGGGAAACCCCGTCTGGTATGCCCCGGGATACCCCGCCGAGGCCATCACCACCCCGACGCAGGCCTGGCTGCTCCATTCTATCCTCATTTGATCCAAACTGCCATTGATCGTGGCCAGGATGATATCCACCAGGTCGCTCTTGAGCCGGGGCAGGGTGACCTGCGACTCCGGGTCGCCGAAGCGGGCATTGAACTCCAGGACCCGGGGGCCGTGGTCGCCGAGCATCAGCCCGGCATAGAGAACACCCTTGTATGGCTTCCCCTCCCTTTCCATGGCCTTCACCGTAGGCTCAAGGATGGTGCTCGTTATGTCGCTGATCAGCTCAGGGCTGAGGAACTCGGGGGGGCTATAGCCCCCCATGCCCCCGGTGTTGGGGCCCTGGTCGCCGTCGAACGCCGTCTTATAGTCGCAGGCGGGCACCATGGGGACCACGGTCCTGCCATCGGTGAAAGCCAGAAGGCTTGCCTCTCTACCCGCCAGACACTCTTCGATCACTACCCTGTTGCCGGCGTCACCGAAAACCCGCCCCTCCATAGCCTCGGAGAGCGCCTTCAGCGCCTCCTCGGTCGATCTGGCCACCGTCACCCCCTTGCCCGCCGCCAGCCCATCGGCCTTTATCACCAGGGGCGGGGGATGACGGTGTACATAGTCCCGCGCCGCCCGGTAAGAGGAGAAGACAACCCCCTGGGGGCAGGGGATGGCGTAATCTTGCATCAGCTCCTTGGCAAAGACCTTGCTCGACTCTATCTGAGCTGCCGCCTGGGTGGGGCCGAAGACAGGGATGCCCCGGCTCTGGAGGCTGTCGACGATGCCCGCAGCCAGGGGCGCTTCGGGGCCCACCACCACCAGATCGATGCCGTATAGCTCCGCCGCCTCGGCCAGTGCCCCTATGTCGCTGGCGGCAATGCTCAGGTTGCACCCGATAAGAGCAGTGCCTGCATTGCCCGGGGCGGCATATATCTCCCCAACCTTGGGGCTCTGCGCCAGCTTCCAGACAAGCGTGTGCTCCCGCCCTCCCCCGCCAACAACCAGTACCTTCAGCACCTTTTCCCCAGCCTCATAACGCGTGTGGATAGTGCCATCTTAGATTGCCTTGGCCGCCAGGCGAAACCTACTCCCACTCTATAGTTGACGGCGGTTTTGAGGATATGTCGTAGACCACCCTATTTACCCCGGGCACCTCATTGACGATGCGGTTGGAGATACGCGACAGCAGGTCATAGGGAAGCCGGGCCCAATCGGCGGTCATGGCGTCATCCGAGGTCACGGCGCGCAAAGCCACCAGATAGCCGTAGGTTCTGAAGTCCCCCATTACCCCCACCGTCTTGACATCGGCGAGGACAGCGAAGCTCTGCCATAGCTGGCGATAGAGCTGGGCCTTCTTGATCTCGTTCATCACGATCCAGTCGGCAGCGCGCAGAATCTCCAGCTTCTCCTGGGTGACCTCGCCGATAATGCGAATAGCCAGCCCCGGTCCGGGAAAAGGCTGTCGCCACACCATTTCCTCGGGCAAGCCCAAAGCCAGCCCTACCTCCCGCACCTCGTCTTTGAACAGGTGACGCAGCGGCTCAAGCAGGCTGAGCTTCATCTTGCTGGGCAGCCCACCCACATTATGGTGGGTCTTTATCTTGGCCGAGGCCCTGTCCTGTGGCGTGGCGCTCTCGATAACATCGGGATAAAGTGTGCCCTGGGCCAGGAAATCAACCTGCCCTATCTTGGCCGCTTCCTCCTCGAACACCCTGATGAATTCCTCCCCCACTAGCCGACGCTTCTCCTCAGGGTCAACCACCCCCCGTAGCTGATCGAGGAATCTCTGGGTGGCATCGACGTAGATAATATTCATCTTCAGATTGTGGCGGAAGGCATTGAGGGTCCGCTCTGCCTCCTCCCGGCGCAACAAACCGTTATTCACAAAAATGCAGGTGAGCTGGTCGCCGACCGCCTGGTGAATGAGGGTGGTCACCACCGCGGAGTCAACCCCTCCCGAGAGGGCGCCCACAACCCTGCCCCCGGCCACTCGCTCTCTGATGCCGGCCACGCTCTCGGCTATGAAGTTGGCCGGGGTCCAGTTGCCCTTGCAGCCGCAGACCCGGTAAAGGAAATTCTTGAGGATGGTCTTTCCCTCCGGGGTATGGGCCACTTCAGGGTGAAACTGGAGGCCAAAGACCCCATTCTCATTGCCCATGACAGCCACGGGCGAGTTCTCGGTGTGGGCCAGGGTGGTGAAGCCGGGGGGCATCTCGGCGATTACATCGCCGTGGCTCATCCATACCGGCAGGGAAGGCGGTAGGTCAGCGAAGAAGGGGGAGTCCACAGCCCCCAGATGCAATATGGCATGACCGTACTCACGCTTGGCACCGAGAGCGACCTTGCCTCCCAGCTGGTGAGTGATGGCCTGCATCCCATAGCAGATACCTAATATAGGCAGGTGGCTTTCGTAGATGTAGGCTGGGGCCAGAGGTGCCCCGGGCTCATAGACGCTGGCCGGGCCTCCAGACAGGATGAATCCCTTGGGGCGTATGGGAGCTACCCTCTCCCAGGGGGCATCGTAGGGCACCAGTTCACTGTAAACCCGGCATTCCCGAACCCGCCTGGCGATCAGCATGCTGTATTGGGAGCCGAAATCGATGACCACAACCGCCTCACGCTCAGCCTCAGGCTCTGGCTCCTTTATGGGCAGGAGCTGCTCGCCCCGCTTCTCGGCTGCGATTTCCAGGTAAGTGGATACCTCGACGTCGCCGCTGGTGGCCACCCGGCGCCTGCTCACCATAGCCCCTCTCCTTGGCTACAGCTTATCACTCCGGTGACATGCCGTCAACCAAGGCAGACAACGGGGCGGGGAAGGTGTATAATCTACTATTTGTGAATTGCAGGGGGGTAAACAAAGAGACGAAGCTTCCCTGGCTAGGGATAGGGCTGTTTAAGTGGCGCAATGGGCTTAGAGAGTTGGCCATAGTTGGCTCTCTTTATGTCAGCTTCCGGTTGGCCAGCGGTGCCGTAGCACACAGAGATGGTCTTGCCTTTCAGAATGCCTACGATATTGTAGGTCTGGAGAGGTTTCTAGGGCTTTTCGTGGAAAAGGATTTCCAGTCCTTCTTTCTCGCCAGCACCTTCCTGATTGACTTAGTCAACGTACTCTATACCATTTTCTATTATCCGGTGGTCATCATCTTCGGCATATGGGCTTACAACCGACACCGAGAGCAATATTCAATAGTGCGCAATGTCCTGTTTGTCTCGGCTGGCATAGCATTTCTATCGTTCGCTTTATATCCGGTGGCTCCACCTCGGATGTTATCTGAGCTGGGTTTCATCGATACTATGGCCCAATATAGCACCGTAGATTACGCTTCATCAGGTGCGCGTGTCTTAACCAATCCCTATGCCGCTATGCCCAGCCTTCACTTTGGCTGGCCGTTGCTGGTCGGCATAGCCACCATTTGTATAGCGACGACTTGGTGGTTGAGGCTGCTGGGCGCTTTAGTCCCCTTGTGCATGCTCGTGGCTATAATAGCTACAGGCAACCACTTTATCCTTGACGCCATCGGTGGTGCGCTGGTTATCGGGCTGGCGTATGGCCTGGTTGTGCTGTTCGACAGGTTGAGACAAAGGGGCAGTCTTTGGCCTTGGAAGACCTGCACAGCCAAGCGGTAACGCCTGAGAGCCCCGTTTTCAGTATCGGAGCATTATTTGGTATGGGGCATAAGGCTGTGGTATACTGGCATCAGGGATGGAAACGATAACGGGGGTAAGCAGGGGATGCGCTTTGGCCTGGGCTGTGACCATAGAGGACTCAATCTAAAGCGGGCCATCTCGAAACTGGTGGCCGAGATGGGGCATACCTGTGAAGACTTCGGCTGCTACCGGGCCGCCGCTGTGGATTACCCCGATGTGGCGGCCAGGGTGGCCGAGGCAGTGGCTGGGGGGCGCCTCGACCGCGGCATCCTGGTGTGCAGCACCGGCATCGGCATGTCGATAGCCGCCAATAAGGTGAAGGGGATAAGGGCTGCCCTGTGCCACGATCTCTTCAGTGCTCGCCGCGCCCGGGAGCATAACGATGCCAACATCCTCTGTCTGGGAGAGCAGGTGGTGGGGCCAGGTGTGGCCGAGGAGATCGTTAGAGCCTTCGTTGGCGCCGAGTTTCAGGGCGGCAGGCACGGGAGACGTCTGGAGCAGGTGCATGCCCTGGAAGGCCGGGGCTGAGGCCAGGCCTTCCAGCATCGCCGGTGCCGCATCTCATATCGATTGTGGCAATATCCCCCAAAAGGGCCGAGAGAGGGCTTGACAAACTCACCAGTTGGTGTTAACATTATAGTTTGCGAGTTATGCCTCTCATATTTTGTCCCAAGTTCCCCATCACATTGGTAAATTGCGTCTCTGGTTAAGACTGTCAAGCTGAAAACTATGTCTTTTTGAGGAGCAGCCATGATAAGCTCTAGCGGGTCAGCGCTTTCTAGAAGGCAGGTCTCTGCTGGTGCCATGAGGTCCTATGCCAAACTCCCCCCTATCCTAGAGGTGCCTAATCTGGTTCAAATTCAGCTCAACTCCTATCGGTGGTTCCGGGAGGAGGGATTAAAGGAGCTCTTTGGGGCCATCTCGCCGATCCAGGATTTCACCGGCACTCGATTGGAACTGCACTTCCTCGACTACGAGTTTCGTCAGCCCAAGTATTCGGAGCAGGAGTGCCACCAGCGAGATATGACCTACTCCAGCCCGCTATTTGTCAAGGTTATACTCTCGGGCAAGGAGAAGCCAGAGCCAATAGAGCAGTGGCTTTTCATGGGTGACTTTCCGCTGATGACATCCCGGGGCACCTTCGTCATCAATGGGGCGGAGAGGGTGGTGGTGAGCCAGCTGCTGCGCTCCCCTGGCGTTTATTTCACTATCGAAGGGGACCTGGCCAGCGGGCGTGGCCTGTGCGCGGCCAAGCTGATCCCGGATCGCGGCGCCTGGCTGGAGTTTGAGACCAGCAACCGGGATGTGATCTCGGTCAAGGTCGATGGTAAACGTAAGATCCCCATCACCACCCTGCTGCGCGCCGTGGGCTATGGCAACGATGATGAGCTCCTGGAGCTCTTCGAGGGGGTGGACATCTCCCCTGAGCATCCCTATGTCAGGGTAACCCTGGAACGGGAGCCTCTGATTAGGAGCCAGGCGGAAGCCCTGATCGACATCTACAAGCGACTGCGTCCCGGAGATCCGCCCAACCCGGATAACGCCCGTACCCTGATAAACAACCTTTTCTTCAACTCGCGGCGCTATG
>JAUVWM010000020.1 GCA_030604105.1 Dehalococcoidaceae bacterium | reverse complement strand
TTCCGCAAAGCCGTCGCCGGCGCTGGCCTGAATCCCTACCTGCTGGAGATAGCCAACGTGAGGGAGCAGTGTAGCTGGGTCCACGGCTTCGATAAGGAGGCGGCCACCGCCAAGGCCATCGATCTGGTGAGGATGGCCGTGGCCAAGGTCGCCCGCCACGAGCCCCTCTCTCCCCAGGTGATGGGCCTCACCAAGAGGGCGCTCATCATTGGCGGCGGCATCGCCGGCATCCAGGCGGCCCTGGATATCGCCAACGCCGGCCATGAGGTGGTGCTGGTGGAGCGGGAGCCCAGCATCGGGGGGCGCATGGCCCAGCTGGACAAGACCTTCCCCACCCTGGACTGCTCGGCCTGCATCCTCACTCCCAAGATGGTGGATATCGCCCAGCACCCCAAGATCACCCTTCTCAGCTATGCCCAGGTGGAGGGCGTTGAGGGCTTTATCGGCAATTTCCGGGTCAGGATCAGGAAAAAGGCGCGTTATGTCAACGAGGAGACGTGTACCGGCTGCGGCACCTGCTGGCAAAAGTGCCCGGAAAAGACGCCCTCGGAGTTCGATTCGGACATGGGCCAGCGAACCGCCATCTATATCCCGTTTCTTCAGGCCGTCCCCAATAAGCCCGTCATCGATACCGCCCATTGCCGCTATATCAAATACCTTGAATGGTCACAGGAAAAGGAGGGCAAAAAGCCCCCCGAGTGCCGCATCTGCGAGAAGCTGTGCCCCACCGGCGCCATCGATTGGGAGCAGCAGGATGAGGTTATCGAGGAGGAGTTTGGCGCCATCGTGGTGGCCACCGGCTATCAGACCTTCGATCCGGCGGCCTATGCCGAGTACGGGGGCGGCGCCTACCCCGATGTCATCACCGGGCTCCAGATGGAGAGGCTGATGAGCGCCTCGGGCCCCACCGGCGGCGAGGTCATCCGCCCCTCGGACGGCGCTCACCCCAAGACCGTGGTCTTCGTCAGCTGCGTCGGCTCCCGGGACGAGCATAAGGGAAGAAGCTATTGCAGCAAGGTGTGCTGCATGTATATGGCCAAGCACGCCATCATGCTCAGGGAGCATGACCCCGAGGTGCAGAGCTATATCTTCTACATCGACATCCGGGCCGGGGGCAAGGACTACGAGGAGTTCGTCCGGCGCGCCCAGGAGGAGGCCGGCGCTATCTATCTGCGGGGTCGGATCTCCAAGATATATCCTGAGGACGGTAGGCTCATCGTCCTGGGCGAGGATTCCCTCATCGGCCGGCCGGTGGAGATCGCCGCCGATCTGGTGGTGCTGGCCACCGGGATAGAGCCCAGCGCCGGCGCCGATGAGCTGGCACGGGAGCTAAATATCAGCTACGACAGCTATAACTTCATGGTCGAGGCCCACCCCAAGCTGCGCCCGGTGGAAACCCAGACCGATGGCATCTACCTGGCTGGAGCCTGTATCGGCCCCCGGGATATTCCGGAGACGGTGGCCCAGGGCAGCGCCGCTGCCGTCAAGGCGGTGGCCCTTTTCAGTCAGGATAGCATAGCCGTCAGCCCCATGACCGCGCTGGTGGACCCCCTGAAATGCGTCGGCTGCCTGGTATGCGTCGAGGTCTGCCCCTTCAACGCCGCGGAGGCCCAGCTTGCCAGGGATGGGCGCACCATAGCCGCGATCAACGAGGGGCTGTGTAAGGGGTGCGGCCTGTGCGTGGCCGCCTGCCGGCCAGGGGCTATCAACCTGCGGGGCTTTACCGACCAGCAGCTGCTGGCTGAGGTGACCGAGCTTTGGCGATAGAGTATCAGCCGAGGATCATCGGCTTTCTGTGCTCCTGGTGCAGCTATGCCGGGGCGGATATGGCGGGCACCGCCCGCATCGCCTATCCCCCCAACGTTCGCATTATCCGCGTGCCCTGCTCGGGGAGGGTGGACCCCCTGTTTGTGGTCAAATGCTTCCAGCAGGGCGCCGACGGGGTGCTGGTGGCTGGCTGCCACCCCGGCGATTGCCACTACGTTGAGGGCAACTATCATACCCGACGCCGCTTTGCCTTGCTCAGGCCCTTCCTCGACTTCCTCGGCATCGAGCGGGAGCGGTTCAGGGTGGAGTGGGTCTCCGCCTCCGAGGGCCGCAGGTTTTCCCAGGTGGTGTCCTCCTTTACCCAGGAGCTGCTCAGCCTGGGGCCAAGGGAAGGGCCGGCGGAGAGATAGGCCATGGAAGCGATCGAACGGATACGCGACAAAGCGAGGGAGCTTCTTGAGAGCCAGGCGGTGGAATGCGTCATCGGCTACGAGAGGGCTACCGATAACGTCGGCGCTCGCCCCCTCTTTGCCTATGAGCCCGGGGAGGTGGCCCGGTTCATCTTCGACCAGACATGTCATCATAACCTGACAAGGTATCTGCGGGACAAGAAAGATAGGACGGTGGCCGTGGTGGCCAAGCCCTGTGATTCCCGAGCTATCAATATGCTCATCAATGAGAAGCAGCTGGAGCGGGAGAGGGTTTTCATTATCGGGGTGGTGTGCCCCGGAATGGTGGAGGTCGGCTGGAGCCGGCCCAGCCAGGAGCTGCAGCCGCTGTGCCGCTATTGCCGGCAGCACACCCCGGTGGTCTACGACTTCCTGGCCGGGGAGCCACCGGCCGAGGAGCCGGAGCCCTCGCCGCCCTACCCCGATGTGGCCGAGATGGAGGGCAGGTCGGTGGCCGAGAGACGGGCCTTCTGGTCGCAGCACTTCGAGCGCTGTATTCGCTGCTATGCCTGCCGTCAGGCCTGTCCCGGATGCTACTGCACCGAGTGCTTCGTCGATCGGCTCGATCCCCTGTGGGTGGGCATCAGGATCGCCCCCGGCGAAAACGAGATGTGGAATACGATAAGGGCCTACCACCTGGCGGGGCGGTGCATCGATTGCGGCTCCTGCCAGCAGGTGTGTCCGGTGAATATACCCCTGATGCTGCTCAACCGGAAGCTGGGGAAAGAGGTGGAGGAGCTTTTCGATTTCCAGGCGGGGCTCGATGCCGAGACCCTGCCGCCCCTGGTCACCTTCAAGAAGGAGGAGAAGCTGGAGGCTGACCTGTGAGCCAGTTTATGTCGGGAGAGGACTTGCGCTCTTGGCTCGGCAACCTGGCCCAGGAGCGCACCCTCATCGCCCCCATCCGCAGCGACGGACTGGTCCTTTTTGGGGCCGTCAGCCGGGCGGAGGAGATCGCCCTCGACTATGATAACACGCTGCTGTCTCCCAAGGGGCATCTCTTCCCGGCCACGGATACCCTGTTCACCATCGAGAGGAGGGAGGGCGGCATCGAGCTGGTACCCGCCTCCGTTGAGGGGGAGGCGGCTATCTTCGGCATCCGCCCCTGCGATGCCCTGGGGCTCAGGGTGCTCGATAGGCCCTTCCTGGCGGAGCCCGCCGATGCCCTCTATCAGCAGCGCCGGGCCAGGACCGCCCTCATCGGCCTGAGCTGCCACAAGGCATCCCCCGAGTGCTTCTGCACCAGCCTGGGCACCGGCCCCGACGACCCGTCTAATGTGGACATCCTGCTCACCGGCGCCGGGGAGGGCTATATCGTTCAGGCTGTGACTGAGAGGGGAAAGGCGCTGCTGGCCACCGCCCCCCTGGTGGAGGCGGAGGTGACGCCGCCACCCGCGCCCTCCCCGACGCCTGTTCCCACCGAGGACATCGCCGAGGTGGCGCGCCGGGCCTTCGATGTCCCCTACTGGGCCAGGTTGGCCGACCGCTGTATCCACTGCAACCTGTGCGCTTACGTCTGTCCCGTTTGCTATTG
This sequence comes from Dehalococcoidaceae bacterium, assembly GCA_030604105.1. GTDB lineage: Bacteria > Chloroflexota > Dehalococcoidia > JAUVWM01 > JAUVWM01 > JAUVWM01. The sequence continues at coordinate 9,290 of JAUVWM010000020.1, read as the reverse complement.
CTTTGACATCCGTGACCATAGCTATATGGGCAGGATGGAGCGGATGCGCACCTGGGAGAGCTGCCAGTCGCCGGGATTCAGCCGCATCGCCGGCGGCTATGAGCCCCGGGATACTAAAGGGGCCCGGCTGCGCCAGCGCTTCTACCATAAGCTGCTTTACATGCCGGAGCAGTTCGGCGTTATCGGCTGCACCGGCTGCGGCCGATGCGTCACCAGCTGCCCGGTAAACATAGATATTAGAGAGGTCATCAGCGAAATGCAGAGGCTAGGAGCATCAAGTGCCTCCTGAAGTCGAGGGCACCGGGGCTGTCGATCCCTTTCTCCCTTACCTGGCAACCATAAGGAGCATGGTTGACCTCACCCCGGACGTCAAGCTCATGGGCCTTGAGCTTGACGATCCGGCGATCCGGGACAGCTTCGATTATAGGCCGGGGCAGTTCGCCTTCCTCTCCGCCTTCGGGGTGGGCGAGGCGCCTTTTGGCCTGACCTCGGTGGCGCAGCGCAGGGAAGGGCTGGAGTTCGCCGTCAGGCGGGTCGGCACCGTCACCAGCGCCCTTCAGGAGCTTGAGCCCGGGGACAAGGTGGGGCTGCGGGGGCCCTTCGGCAATCACTTCCCCCTGGAAGATTACCGGGGAAAGAACATCATCATAATTGGCGGCGGCATCGGCATGGCACCCCTGCGCCCGGTGATAAATACCATCCTCGACCGCCGGGCGGACTATGGCGACATGCTCATTATCAACGGGGCGCGCAGCCCCCAAGACCTGGCGTTCGCCCCCGAGTTCGACACCTGGGCTCAGGCGCCGCGGACCCGCCTGGAGCTCACCGTTGACCGGGGGGACGAGGGCTGGACCGGTAGCGTTGACCTGGTGCCCACGGTGGTCGGGAAGCTCAAGCCATCCTCCCAGAACGCCGTCGCCATCACCTGTGGCCCCCCGATCATGATCCGCTTTACCCTGGCCGGGCTCAGGGAGCTGGGCTTTGCCGATCACCAGATTGTGACTACCCTTGAGAGCAAGATGAAGTGCGGCCTGGGCAAGTGCGCCCGCTGCAATGTCGGGGACAAGTATATCTGCCAGGATGGGCCGGTCTTCAGCTTCGAGCAGATCTCGAGGTTTGTCGAGCAGTTCTAGTCTCTCTCTTCAGCCCTGGGCTCCCCATCCCCGCTCTTGGTGTAGATCCGATAGATGGTCTCGCCCGCCTTGTAGCACTCGGTGCAGCCCCCGCACTCCTCGGGGGTGATCTCCTGAAGATATGTCTCGATTCCCACTTCCTCATACATCTCCAGGGTCCTCCTGAGATGCTCCCCCCCGGTGATCGAGGCGACCTTCCAGCCCTCTTTTTCCAGCTCGTCTTTGGTTGGCATTTGCCCCCTCCTTGACCTTATCGAAGGGACCGGGGAAGATATCGATGATGGCCGTTGCCGGGGATTTAAGGTGTCTTCAGCCCTGCGAGCTTAGCTGAATCTGTTTCCCCTCGGTCTTGATGGCCGGGGCGAATACCATCTCGACCTGGTGCATTTCCCTGATGTTGAAGGCCCCGCAGACGGCCATGGCGGTGCGCAGGGCGCCGATGAAGTTCTGGCTGCCATCGGTGACCGAGGTGGGGCCGAGGAGGATCTGCTCCAGATTGCCGCGGGTGTTGACCTTGATCAGCGTGCCGCGGGGCAGTGCCGGGTGGGGATGGGCCATGCCCCAGTGATAGCCTCGTCCTGGCGCCTCTCCAGCCTGGGCCAGAACCGAGCCCAGCATCACGGCATCGGCGCCGGAGGCGAAGGCCTTGCACAGATCGCCGCCGTTGCGAATGCCACCGTCGGTGATCACGGCCACATATCTGCCGCTCTCCCGCAGGTACTCATCTCTGGCGGCGGCGCAGTCCATGGTGGCTGTTACCTGGGGAACGCCTATCCCCAGGACCTCCCTGGTGGTGCAGGCTGCTCCCGGCCCGATGCCGACCAGGATGCCGGCGATGCCGCTCCTCATCAGCTCCGAGGCGGCGGTGAAGGTCACGCAGTTGCCCACGATGATGGGGACGGGAATTTGCTGGCAGAGATCGGAGAAGATAAGCCCCCGATAGCTCTTGGATATATGGCGTGCTGTGGTCACCGTGGACTGGACTACAAGGATGTCCACCCCGGCTTCGGCAGCGACCGGTGCCAGCTGTTTGGTATTGGCCGGCGTTACCGAGACGGCACAGACAGCCCCGGCCCTCTTTATCGATTGGATGCGCTCGACAACAAGCTGCTCCTTGATGGGCTCGGAGTAAAGCCGCTGCAGGAGGGAGGTGACCTCGGCGACGGGTGCGGCGACGATCTCCTCCAAAACCTCCCCCGGATCCTGGTATCTTGTCTGTACCCCTTCCAGGTTGAGCACGGCCAGCCCGCCTAACCTGCCCAGCAGGATAGCGAAGCTGGGATCGACTACAGCGTCCATGGCTGAGGCCAGGATAGGCAGGGAGAAGGTGAAGTCCCCCAGGCTGAGATCGATGTTTGTCTGGTCGGGATTGGTGGTGACATCGCCGGGGACGAGGGCCACGTCGTCGAATCCGTAGCAGCGGCGCATATCCTTAAATCGGGGGGAAAGCATGTCTCTCCTGGGCGACTGGCCGGGTCATGTGCTAATATCCCTGTGGCACAGACTATAACAAAAGCCCGGAGCCAAAGTCAAGGAATCTTCCCTCTCCGGTCTGTCTGGAGACATGACGGGTCTCGAGCCGTATGGACGGGGTGAGAGCTCCGAGTTATAATCGATCCGGTTTATAGAGGAGAAGACGTGCCTGCTCTCTACATCGTGGCTACTCCTATAGGTAACCTGGAGGACATCTCCCTGCGCGCCCTGCGCACCCTGGGCGAGGTGAAGCTGATCGCCGCTGAGGACACGCGCCGCACCCGGCACCTGCTCACCACCTATGGCATCGAGACCCCGCTCACCAGCTACCATAAGCATAGCAAGCGGGCCAAGCTGGCTTATCTTCTGAGATGCCTGGAGGAGAAGGATGTGGCCCTGGTCTCGGAGGCGGGGATGCCGGGCATGAGCGACCCCGGCTATGAGCTTGTTGTGGCCGCTGTGGGGCGGGGCATCCCGGTGGTGCCGGTGCCCGGCGCCAGCAGCATAGTCACGGCGCTGGCGGTCTCGGCGCTGCCCATCGACCAGTTCGTCTATCTCGGCTTCCTCCCCCGGAAAAGGGGGGAGAGGAGACGCCTTCTGGAGTCGGTTGCCTCCCAGCCGCGCACCATAGTAGCTTTGGAGTCCCCCCACCGCCTGCTGGCCTCGCTCGGCGACGTGGCCCAAACTTTGGGCGATAGAAGGATGGCTGTCTGCCGGGAGCTCACCAAGATTCACGAGGAGGTCTTCAGGGGGACGGTGAGCCAGGCGATAGGGCACTTCACCCAGCCCCGCGGCGAGTTCACTTTGGTCATCGAGGGCGCGCCGGGGGGTGAGAGGGGGGAGCTGACCGGGGAGGTGGAGGCGGAGCTGCGCCGGCTCAAGCGCCAGGGGATGGCCGCCAGGGATGCCATAGCCCAGGTGGCCAGGGCCACGGGGCTGCCCCGGAGGGAGCTGTATCGGGCCTGGCTGAGGCTGGGCTAGCCTTTGTTTTCGGCGGAGATTGTGGTAAGATGGCCCGGCTGCTTGGTGGAGGAACCGGGGGTGAGTGAGCGAATTTTCATCGGGGTGGCCTGGCCCTATGCCAATGGCCCGCTGCATCTGGGACATATAGCCGGCGCCTATCTGCCAGCGGATATCTTTGCCCGCTACCACCGCATCAAGGGCAATGAGGTGCTGATGGTCTCCGGCAGCGATCAGCACGGCACCCCGATCACCATCACCGCGGAGCAGGAGGGAAGGACGCCCGAGGAGGCGGCGGCGCACTATCATCGCCAGTTCCTTGACTGCTGGGAGAGACTGGGCATCTCCTTCGATCTGTTCACCAGCACCGGCACCTCAAACCATGCTCAGGTGGCCCATGATATCTTCCTCACCCTTCTCGATAAGGGCTACATTCACCAGGGCAGCATGTCCCTGCTCCACTGCCCCCAGTGCCAGCGCTCTCTGCCCGATAGATATGTGGAGGGGACCTGCCCCTATTGCGGCTATCAGAGAGCGCGTGGCGACCAGTGCGATGAATGTGGCAAACCCGTGAACTCCACCGACCTCATCGAGCCCCGCTGCCGTATCTGCGGCACCCCACCCCAGGTCCGGGACTCGGAGCATTTCTTCCTCCGACTCGGCGCCTTCAGGGACGGGCTTCTGGCCTGGGTGAAGGAGCAGACCCACTGGAGGCAGAATGTGCTCAACTTCAGCCTGAGCCTTCTTGAGGAGGGCCTCAGGGATCGAGCCATTACCCGGGATATGGAGTGGGGCGTCAGCGTGCCCCTGCCCGGCTGGGAGCGAAAGCGCCTCTATGTCTGGTTTGAGGCGGTTATCGGCTATCTCTCGGCAAGCAAGGAGTGGGCCCGCTCCCTCGGTGATGAGGAGAGATGGCGCCGGTTCTGGCAGGAAGGGGCCAGGAGCTATTACTTCATCGGCAAGGATAACATCCCCTTCCATACTATAGTCTGGCCGGCGATGCTCATGGGTTACGGCGGGCTGCTCCTCCCCTATGATGTTCCGGCCAACGAGTTCTTGACCCTGGAGGGAAGGCAGCTGTCCACCAGCCGCAACTGGGCGGTCTGGCTCCCTGACTACCTGGAACGTTACGACCCTGACCCCCTGCGCTATGTGCTGTCGGTGAATATGCCCCAGACGGGCGACGCTGACTTCTCCCGGCGCGAGTTCTTCCGGCGCAATAACGACGAGCTGGTGGCCACCTACGGGAATCTGGTTCACCGGGTGCTTGCCTTTACCCATCGCAGCTTCGATGGCCGCGTGCCCACACCGGGGCAGCTCGATGGGCCGAGCCAGGCCCTGCTGGACAAGGCGCAGCGCGCCCTCGACGACGTGGACCAGCGCCTGTACCGCTGTCAGTTCAGGGAGGCTATAAAGTCGGCTTTCTCTCTGGCCCAGGAGGTTAATCGCTATCTGGATGACAAGGCACCTTGGAAGGCGATCAAGCAGGACCGAGAGGCCTCGGCCACTGCCCTCTACGTTGCTCTCTCGGCGATCTCCTGCCTCAGAACCATGCTGTACCCCTTCCTGCCTTTCAGCTCGCAGAGGTTGCATGGGATGCTTGGATTTGAAGGCGATGTCGGGGCCGATGGCTGGCGCTTTCACCCCCCGTCGCCGGGGCAGGGGTTACCCCCTCCCCAGGTGCTGTTCGCCAAGCTCGAGGAGGGGCCGGTAGCAGAGGAGACCGAGCGGCTGGGCTGCGTGCGCTTGCCCGGGCCTTAGAGAGGGGCTGTCTTGGAGATCGCTTCTATTTATGAGCCTATCCGGGAAGACCTGCTCAGGGTTGAGGAGAGCCTGAGGGTGGTGAGCCGGGTGGACCTGCCCTGGATGTCGGACCTGCTGGAGCATACCCTGAAGGATGCCGGCAAGCTGATCCGGCCTGCCCTCACCTTGCTGGCAGCCAAGTCCTATCGCTATGATCTGGAGTTCCTTCTGCCCGTGGCCACGGCGGTGGAGCTGCTTCATACCGCCACTCTGGTCCACGACGATACTGTGGACAGGTCCTCGGTGCGCCGGGGCAAGCCCACGGTCAGCAGCGTCTGGGGGCGGGATGTGGCCGTGCTCCTGGGGGATTACCTGTTTGCCGCCTCGGCGGAGCTGGTGTCGACCGCGGGAAGCCTGCGGGTGATGAGCCTGTTTGCCCAGACCTTGATGGCCATTTCCAGCGGCGAGCTGAGGCATATGTTCACTATCTATGACCTGGGTCAGACCCGTCAGCATTATTACCAGATGATCGGGGGCAAGACGGCCTCCCTCTTTTCCTCGGCGACGGAGGCGGGGGCTATCGTGAGCCAGGCCCCCGATGAGGCTATGGCTGCCCTCAGAGACTATGGCTACAATATGGGCCTGGCCTTCCAGATTGTGGATGATATCCTGGACTTTGTCGGCGACGAGACGGAGATGGGCAAGCCTGTGGGCAGTGACCTTATTCAGGGCACTCTGACCCTGCCGGCTATACTTTATCTGGAGCGCTATCCTGAGGATGACTGTATACAGAGGGTGTTTGAGGGCGGGGGCAGCCCGGAGCACCTGCCGCAGGCTGTGGAGCGGGTCTCCAATCCGGCCGTGATCGAGGAGTGCTACGCTATTGCCCTGGACTTCTGCTCCCAGGCCTCCAAGGGCCTGGAAGCCTTGCCCGATAATGCCTGTCGCCAGTCTCTGCTTGACCTGGCAGAGTATGCCATCGAGCGCAAGAGATAGCCATGTCCCCCGGCCCGCTGCCGGGCTTCACTCCCGATAGATCTCCTTTTTCCAGATGGGGACTATCTGCTTGAGGCGATCGACGGCATACTGGCAGGCCTCGAAGGCCTGTTGGCGGTGGGGGGCGGCCACGGCGATGACCAGGCTGGTCTCGCCTACCCCCAGCCGCCCCACCCGGTGGCAAATGGCTACGTCCGCTAACTGCCACCTGGCGCTGATCTCCTGGGCTATCTGGCGCAGCTTTCGCTCCCCCATTTCCTTGAAGGCCTCATATTCCAGGTAGAGGACCTCTTTGCCCTGGGAGGGGCTGCGGACCGTGCCCACGAAGGTGACCACGGCGCCATTGGCCTCCCGCTCAACCTCTCTTATCACACGCTCAGGGTGAATGGGGTCCTCGCTGATCTCAACCACGGCTTCCTCCACTCAGCGGGGGCAGAAAAGCTATCTCATCCCCTGGGCTCAATTTGACGTCGGGCGCAGCATATTCGCTGTTCACGGCCATCATCAGGCTGTGGGCATGGCCCTGAAGCTGGGGAAAGTCTCGGGTCACCTTCTCTTTGAGGCCGGCGACGGTGATCCCCTCCTCTACCTCGAGCTCCAGCTCGCTGCTGCCGGTTAGCTCCCGATATAAGGCAAAGAACCTGGCTTTGATCTTCAAGCTGTGTCCTAAATGGAGGGGGGCTGCCTATGTGGAGGCCGCCTGCTCCAGCGGGGGCGAGGGCACGGGCTCATTGAACAGGGTCTCCAGCGCCTCCCCCTCGATGGTCTCCTCGGCGATGAGGCGCTCCGCGATCTGCACCAGCTTCGCTCTGTTCTGGGTCAGGATATCCTTGGCCACCTTGTGGGCGCGCTCGATGATGGCATTGATCTCGTCGTCGATCTGCTTGGCCACTTCCTCGCCGTAGTTCCTCTGCTCGGAGATCTCGCGGCCAAGGAACACCAGCTCCTCCTTGCGACCGAAGGCGCGCGGCCCCAGCTTGTCGCTCATCCCGTATTCCATCACCATCTTGCGGGCGATCTTGGTTGCCTGCTCGATATCGTTCTCGGTGCCGGTGGTCATCTCGTTGAAGATCAGATCCTCAGCGCTGTGCCCGGCCAGCAAGGTCGCCAACATATCGTTGAACTGGGAGCGGGTCCACAGGTAGCGATCCTCGGTGGGCAGGAGTCGGGTGTAGCCCCCCAGCATGCCCCGGGCAACGATGGAGATCTTGTGCACCGGATCGGCGTTGGGCAGCATCCTGGCTGCCAGGGCATGCCCTGCCTCATGGTGGGCGGTGATGGACTTCTCCTTCGGGCCTATTATCCGGCTCTTCCTCTCCGGGCCGGCGATGACGCGGTCGATGGCCTCCTCCAGCTCAGCCATGCCGACGGCCTGCTTGTTGCGTCTGGCTGCCAGAATGGCCGCCTCGTTGACCAGATTGGCCAGATCGGCACCGGTGAAGCCCGGGGTCTCCTTGGCCAGGGTCTCCAGCTTCACCTCATCCTCCAGGGGCTTGCCCTTGGCATGGACCTTGAGGATCTGGGTCCGGCCATTGATATCGGGCCGCTCCAGCACCACCTGGCGGTCAAAGCGGCCGGGGCGGAGCAGGGCCGGATCGAGGATGTCAGGCCGGTTGGTGGCGGAGAGGACGATGACATTGGTGCTGGTATCGAAGCCATCCATCTCCACCAGGATCTGGTTGAGGGTCTGCTCTCGCTCGTCGTGGCTGCCTCCCAGCCCCGCCCCGCGGTGGCGCCCGACGGCGTCGATCTCATCGACAAAGACGATGCAGGGGGCATTGCGCTTGGCCTGCTCAAAGAGGTCTCTCACCCTGGAGGCACCTACCCCCACGAACATCTCCACGAACTCGCTGCCGCTGATGGAGAAGAAGGCCACTCCTGCCTCGCCGGCAATGGCCCGAGCCAGCAAGGTTTTCCCGGTGCCCGGTGGCCCCACCAGCAGCACCCCCCGGGGAATGCGGGCCCCCAAGGCCTGGAATTTCTCAGGCTGTTGCAGGAACTCCACCACCTCTTGGAGCTCCTGTTTTGCCTCATCCACACCGGCCACATCGGCGAAGGTGACGGTGGGCTTGTTGCCTGAGAATACTCGAGCCCGGCTCCGGCCAAAGCTCATGGCTTGGCTATTGGCCCCTTGGGCATTGCGCAGCATGAAGAACAGCAAGGCGCCAAAGAAAAGCAGGGGCAGGAAGTTGAGCAGTGACCCCAGCCAGTTGAAGCCTCTCTTGCTCTTGAACTCAATGATTACATCCTGCGCCCCGGCCTTGTCCACCAGTTCCAGCATATCGACGCTCTCATCCCTGACCGACTTCATCTCGGAGCCATTTATGTGGGTGATGCGCAGCGAATTCCCCTCCACCACGATCTTGGTGAGCTCGCCATTCTCCAGCATATCCTCCACCGTGCTCAGCGGCACCTTCTCCACACCTTTGGACGAGGGGAAGATGGTGATGAAGACGGCAATCACTGCCACTATGATGAGCAGATATATAAAGCTATTTCGCACCCATCTCTGATTCATCCCCGGCTCCCGACCTCAGACCCTCTGCCGTCTTCCAGGGCCATACATAAATGTTTAGCCTAATATTATACCAAATTATACCAAAAAAGCAAAAAGTAAACCAATTGGGCAAATCATATCGCTGAATAGCTGCACCAGTTACCCATATGCTGACCGGCTTATTGTTTTGGAGGCTGGGGTAGGGTATACTCTCGTGTGCTGCCCGACGGGGGCCAGCGGTGGAAAGGGGGCGGCGAAGGAGCAGGGGATGTCCCTGGAACCGGCTTTCCAGAAGGCTAAGAGGGATATGGCGGGGATCAGGCCCTATGTTGTCGCTGCCAAAAGCGGCTGTAACTATGAGGACGGTGGATTCAGGCTGAATTTCTTCAACCGCAGGTTCCTGGTCTCGTTTCCCGAGGTGCGGGTGGAGGAGACCGGCGGAAGTCCCCCTCCAATGTGGCTGCAGCTGATTCTCCTGCACTACCTGC
>JAUVWM010000127.1 GCA_030604105.1 Dehalococcoidaceae bacterium | reverse complement strand
TGCTGGATCATCCCCGCCCGGAGCAGAAGTTGATGGCTGGCGGTGTCGGCCTCCGCCGGTATCTGGCGCAAAGTTTTTCCAAACAGTTGTGAAAGGCGCACGGCTACTCCTTTTTGTCCTGATACAAACCAAGCGCCTGATGGCTAAAACTCGCTAGTCTCAGAGCCCTTCTATTTCAGCCATCAGTGCTTTTTTGTCCTGATAAAACCCGGTCGCCTGATCAGCAAAAGGCGCTGGTTTCAGAATCTTTCTATTTCAGCCATCAGGGCAGAAAAAAAGTCCTTCTCCTCCACCGTGCCCGCAGCTTCACCCTGCCTGAAGATAACCCCCCGCCCCCTGCCGCAGGCGATGCCCACATCGGCGTCCCTGGCCTCCCCCGGCCCGTTGACCACACAGCCCATCACCGCTATCTTAAACTCCTTGTCCTTCATCTTCTCCAGACGCTCTTCCACAGCGGTGACGAGTGCGGCGAAATTATCCACCTCGATTCGGCCGCAGGTGGGGCAGCTGATCAGGGTGGGGCCCCGCTGGCGGAGGTTGAGGCTTCTCAGGATCTCGTAGGCGGCCGTTACCTCGTGGCGGGGGTGCCCGGTGAGCGATACCCGCAGGGTATCGCCGATCCCCGAGTGGAGCAGTATGCCCAGGCCGATGGCGCTGCGGATGGCCCCTGCTCTGGGGGTGCCGGCCTCGGTGATTCCCAGATGCAGAGGGTAGGCTATCTGGGGGGCGATGCTCCTATAGGCCTCGATGGTGGTGGGCACGTCGAAGGCCTTGAGCGAGACCTTGATCAGGTCGAATTCCATGCTCTCCAGAATACATACCTGTTCCAGAGCCGCCTTGACCATATGCTCGGCCACCGTTTCACCCTCGCCTCGGCCCCGCGGCAGGCTGCCGGCATTGAGTCCGATGCGAATGGGAACCCCTCTCTTCCTGGCCGCCCGGGCCACAGTCTCCACCTCCTCCCGGCGACCGATGTTTCCCGGGTTCAGGCGCAGGCCATCGACCCCAGCCTCCAGCGCTGCCAGAGCGAGCCGGTGGTCGAAGTGGATATCGGCGATGAGGGGAATGGAGACGGCACGCTTTATGGCGCCGATAGCCTGGGCAGCCTCCCCGTCGGGCACGGCCATCCTCACCAGCTCGCAGCCATGCTCGGCCAGCTCCTCTATTTGCTTCACAGTGGCAGCCACGTCCCTGGTATCGGTCTTGGTCATGGACTGCACCACGATAGGGGCCTGGCCACCAACGGTTACCCCTCCAATTTGAATGGGTTTTGAGGCCCGGCGCGGCATCATGGTATCAGGCTCTCCCCCCTGACCATCCTCAGGATATCATAATAGCTTACCACAAATATGAAGGATAGCAGTAGGGCGAAACCGATGGCATGCACCACTGCTTCCCGCTTGGGGGATACTCTCTTGCCCCGGCGCACCAATTCCAGGAGAACAAAGATGATCCTGCCCCCGTCCAGCCCGGGCAGGGGCAGGAGATTGATGATGGCCAGGTTGATGCTGATGAAGGCGGTGAGCGACAGAAGGGGGGCGATGCCTACGTCTGCCACCTCGCCGGTGAGCTGGGCAATGCCCACCGGGCCGGTGATCTCGGGGGCCTCTCGGGCTATGAACCACCGCTGAACCTCGTTCTTGAAAAGGATAAAGGTATCACGGGTGGTGCTGATGCCCCGGGGCACAGCTTCCCACGGGGGGTAGGAGTGGGAGACGGTGGTGATATTCTCCATGGTCACCACCACCCCGATTGCCCCCTGGCCCTCGGGCGGGTCCCAGCGCGGGCTCAGGGTCGTCGGGCTGGGGGCAGAGCCCTCCCTCTCCAGCCACAGGTCTATGTCCGAGCCCAGATTGAGCTGAATAAAGTAACTCAGGTCGCCGGTGTTCTCGATATCGTGGTTATCTATTCTGCGGATAACATCCCCGGGCATAATGCCGGCCCGCGCCGCCGGTGAATCGGGGGACACCTCCATGACCCGGACATCGCCCACGGCCACATCCTTGGGGATCATGAAGCTGATGGTGAAGAGGAGGATGGGAAGGAGGGCGAGCACGACTGACCCCGCACTCAGCACCACAAGCCTGGTCGCGGGTCTCTTGCTGGCCAGGCTCCTCTCCTGTGAGGGGTCCTCCTCCCCCAGCATCCGGACAAAGCCGCCCAGAGGCAACAGGTTTATGGAGTAAATCGTCTCCCCCCGCTTGATACCCACCAGCCGGGGCGGATAGCCGAAGCCGAACTCCTCTACCTTGACCCCGGCGAGCTTGGCAGTGACGAAGTGCCCCAGCTCATGGAAAAAGATGAGCAAGACGATTATGCCGAAAAAGGCCAGCAACGCTACAGGCATGCCTTATCCCTTCCTGCCGATCTCCAGTGCCACCTGCCTGGCCCAGGCGTCGGCGGCCATTATCTCCTCCAGAGTGGGGTGAGCGGTGCCTTGGTGGCGCTCCAGGCTGCCCGCCACCACCCGGGCGATATCCAGAAAGCCGATGTCCCCGGAGAGGAAGAGCTCAACCGCCACCTCATCGGCGGCTGAGAGCACCACCGGGTAAGTGCCCCCCTTGCCCCCCGCCTCTATAGCCAGCCTGAGGCAGGGGAACCTGTCCATGTCCACCGGCTCAAAGCTCAAAGAGCTGACCTGTTTCCAGTCAAGCCGGCCAAGCTGGGGGTTGGGCCAGCGCTGGGGATAGGACAGAGCATATTGAATGGGCAGACGCATATCGGGGATGCCGAGCTGGGCCTTGATGGAGCCATCGACAAACTCCACCATAGAGTGCACTACAGACTCGGGGTGGATTACCACCTCGATACTGTCCAGGGGGATGCCGAAGAGCCAGTGGGCTTCAATCACCTCCATCCCCTTATTCATCAGGGTGGCGGAATCGATGGTGACCTTCCTCCCCATGTGCCATGTAGGGTGCTCAAGCGCCTCCTCGGCCGTGACCGCTGCCAGCTGCTGCCCGGAGCGACGGAGAAAGGGGCCGCCCGATGCGGTGAGCAGCAATCGAGCCACCTCCTTGCCTCCCGCCTCCCCCCTCAGGCACTGCCAGATGGCGCTATGCTCGCTATCCAGGGGCAGAATCTCCCCCCCGCGCTGGTTGGCTTCGGCGGTGATCAGCTCTCCGGCCATCACCAGCGCCTCCTTATTGGCCAGGGCGATGCTCTTGCCCGCTTTGAGGGCGGCCAGGCTGGGGCTCAGCCCCGCCTTGCCCGAGGTGGCCACCACCACCAGGTCAACCTCGGCGTGGCCGGCCATCTCCTCCATAGGGACTTGGTGACAGCCAGCGACCAGGGCAAGTATGGCTTTTACCAGGTCGGGCAATACGGGCCTGTCCTCGTCGGCGAAAGACACCAGGCGGGGGTGGAACTGCCTTATCTGAGTGGCCAGGGAGTCGATATTCCTCCCCGCCGCCAGCCCCACCACCTGGAATCTATCGGGGAAGGCGCGCACCACCTCCAGGGTCTGCTGCCCTATCGAGCCTGTGGAGCCCAGGATGGCCAGCCGCTTCATCATACCACCCATATTACATAATAATACATTACGGCCCCGGTCAAGACAAGGCTGTCCACCCGGTCCAGGATGCCGCCGTGGCCGGGTATCAGCCTGCCCGAGTCTTTCACCCCGCCTCTTCGCTTGAGCCAGGATTCGGCCAGGTCCCCCACCAGGGCCAGGACGCCGATAATGCAGCCCAGGCCCGCCTTCTGTCCCCAGCCCAGGGGCAGGTCCAGGAGGGAAGCCAGAAGGAGGCTGGCAGCCACAGCGCCCAGGAGACCGGCAATGGCCCCCTCCCAGGTCTTCCCTGGGCTTATAGCCGGGGCCAGGAGATGGCTGCCCACCGCCCGGCCGATAAAGAAGGCGCTGGTATCGGCGGCGAAGGTGGCGAAGAGGGCGAAGATCACCCATTCCCGGCCATCCGCCACGTCCCTGAGGGCTACCATGCGGCTCAGCATCCAGCCCACGTACAAGATGGCGGCCAAGGTCCAGGCCCAATTGGAGATGAGGCTCCTGGGGGAGCGGAAAACCAGCCATATTGGGGGCAGGACCACCGCCGTGGTCACCAAGAGGGAGATGGATGGAAAGTCCTCAGAGCGGGGGCTTAAGATAAGCAGCAGTATCCACAGCAGCCCGAAGGAGACAAGGGGTTTTCGGCTCGAGCGGGCAGCCATGCGGTAGAACTCTATCGCCGCCAATAGGGCGATAGCGGCCACCAACAGCGTAAAGAGCCATGGCTTGCCCCACCAGACAATGGCGAAAAGAACAGGTAAGCCCCCGAGGGCGCTGAGGGTCCTTCGCTTGAGCATGCCTGACATCAGGGGTGGGTACCTCGGCGCTCCCCATCCATCCTGGCTGCCTCAGGCCCCGGTCCGCCAAAACGGCGCTGGCGCTGAGAATAGGCGATCAATGCCCTCTCAATCTCCTCCCTGCCGAAGCCGGGCCAGGGGGCGGCTGTGGAATAGTACTCGCTATAGGCTGATT
>JAUVWM010000120.1 GCA_030604105.1 Dehalococcoidaceae bacterium | reverse complement strand
GATAACCACCGATTGCTATGTGGAGATTCCCGATGTCGTGCGCGGGGTGATCCGGGATGCCGGCTACACCCACCCTGAGTATGGCTTTGATTATCAGAGCTGCGGGGTGATGGTATCCATCAAAGAGCAGTCCCCTGACATCACCGTGGGTGTCGACGAATCGCTGGAGACAAGACAGGTCCAGGCAGAGTATGATGAGCTCGAGCACATAGGCGCTGGCGACCAGGGGATGATGGTGGGCTTCGCCTGCTCCGAGACCCCGGAGTTCATGCCCCTGCCCATCTCGCTGGCTCACAGGCTATGCCGGCGGCTGTCTCAGCTGCGGAGGGACGATGTCCTGCCCTATCTTCGCCCCGACGGGAAATCGCAGGTAACGGTGGAGTATCGCTGCGGAGTGCCCCTGCGGGTGGACTGTGTCGTCCTGGGTGCCCAGCACGACCCTATTGTGGGCCACGACGTAATCTCGCGCGATCTCGTCGAGCATGTGGTCAGGCCGGTCATCCCCGCCTCGCTGCTGGACAGGGGGACCAGGTTCTTGGTCAACCCCACCGGGCGCTTCGTGATTGGGGGTCCGGTGGCCGATGCCGGGCTAACCGGGCGCAAGATATTGGTTGATACCTATGGCGGCACTGCCCGGGTGGGGGGAGGTGCCTTCTCAGGCAAGGACCCGACCAAGGTGGATCGCTCCGGCGCTTATGCTGCCAGGTATGTGGCTAAGAACATCGTGGCCGCTGGCCTGGCCGAGCGCCTTGAGATTCAGGTCGCCTACGCTATCGGCGTGGCCCATCCGATATCCCTGTGCATTGAGACCTTCGGCACAGGCAAGGTGGCCGACGAGGTTATCCTTGAGCTGGTCCACAAGCACTTCGACCTCCGCGCCGGGGCTATCATAAAGTCCCTGGACCTCAGGCGCCCCATCTATCGAGCCACGGCCGTCTATGGTCACTTCGGTCGCACTGATGTCGACCTTCCCTGGGAGAAAACGGATAAGGCGGCAGCCCTCAGGGAAGAGGCCGGGCTGCCACCCCCGGAGCCGGAGCCCGCAGCCGAGGCTCATGAGGATGATTGAGTGGGCGGGGCCTGCCTTGGGGCAGGAGACCTGTTTATAGGCTCGGATCGGTAAGATGAAGGCGGTTATCCTGGTGGGCGGGGAGGGAACGCGATTGCGCCCCCTCACCTGTAATATGCCCAAGCCCGTGGTCCCGATCGTGAACAGGCCCTTTTTGGAGCATACCATTGACTACCTCAGGCAGCACCACATCGAGGACATAATTCTGGCCCTGTGCTATCTCCCCGGCCCCATCCAGAGCTACTTTGGCGATGGCAGCGGCTGGGGCGTGCGACTGACCTATGTGGTGGAGAGCTCCCCGCTGGGGACGGCGGGGGCGGTGAAGAATGTCGCCTCCCACCTCGAGGACACCTTCTTCGTCTTAAACGGGGATGTGTTTGCCGATCTTGACCTTACCGCGATGTTGGCCTATCACCGGGGGGAAAAGGCCAAGGTCAGCATCGCCCTCACCCCGGTGGATGACCCCACCATATACGGGGTGGTGGAGACCGCCACCTCGGGCAGGGTGCAGCGCTTCGTGGAGAAGCCAAGCTGGGACGAGGTGACCACAAACATGATCAATGCCGGCACCTATATCCTTGAGCCAGAGGTCTTGGAATACATTCCCGCCCGGACTCACTACATGTTTGAGCACGGGCTTTTCCCGCTGCTGGTGGGCAGGGGCGAGCCCGTCTATGGTTATCCCTCAGATAGCTACTGGATTGACATCGGCACCCCGGAGAAGTACCTCGAGCTGCACCATGACCTGCTGTCGGGCAGGTCGGCTCGAAGTCTTGCCGGACAGACCGGTGGCACGGCGACGGAGGAGGGGTGCCACATCCACCCCACGGCGCAGGTAGGAAGAGAGGTGATAATCGGCCGAAATTGCACCATCGCCCGTGGGGCGCAGGTAACAGGGCCCTCTGTGCTGGGCCAGGGGTGCAGGATAGGCGAGGGGGCGGTCCTTGAGGGGGCAGTGTTGTGGCACAATGCCTCTCTGGGTGCCGGGGTCAGGGCGAGAAACTGCATTATAGCTGCCAATACCGAGGTGGGCGATCACTGCTCATTGATGGATAACTGTGTCTTGGGCGACAACGTTGTAATTGGGGAGGGCAGCCAGCTGGGTCGTGGCATCAGGGTTTGGCCGGGCGAGCGGCTTGAGCCAGGCACGATCTCACGTTAGAGCTCTCTCAAGCACCGCGGGAGGGATTATGAAGGCGCCGATCAAGTTTGGCACCGACGGTTGGCGGGGCATCATTGCCCAGGATTTCACCTTCGATAATGTGCGCGCCTGCGCCCAGGCGGTAGCCGACTATCTGAGGGAGAGCGGGCTGGGCGATAGGGGGCTGCTGGTGGGCTACGATACCCGCTTTGCCTCCGAGGACTTCGCTGCCGCGGTTGCGGAGGTGGTTGCCGCCAGCAAGATTAAGGTATATCTCTGCTCCCGGGCAACCCCCACGCCTACCATAAGCTACGGGGTTCAGGCCAAGAGGACCGGGGGGGCGGTCATCATCACCGCCAGCCACAACGCCGCCAGATGGAACGGGTTCAAGTATAAGTCCGAGCATGGCAGCAGCGCCTCATCCCAGGTCAGCGCTGACCTGGAGGGCCGCCTTCCCGCCATCCTCGCCCGGGGCGCTATCCAGCGCCTGCCCCTGGCTGAAGGCCTCGCGCAGGGGGCGATTGAGTACCTTGACCTGGCACCGGCTTACCTGAAGCGTATAGCTGAGTTCGTTGACCTGGAGAACATACGCCAGGCCGGTCTGCGGATAGCCGTTGATTCCATGTACGGGGCCGGGGCAGGCTATTTCAGGAGGCTCCTGGCAGGGGGCAGCACCCAGATAGCTGAGAGCCACAGCCGGCGTAATGTCCTTTTCCCGGGCATGAGGCCGGAGCCCATCGCCCAAAACCTGGCAATGTTAAGTGCCAGAGTCAGGAGGAGCGGAGCCAGCGTCGGTCTGGCTACCGACGGCGATGCCGATCGTATCGGCATAGTTGACGATAAAGGTGAGTTTGTGGACCCGCTTCAGGTCTTCTCACTGCTTGCCCTATACCTCCTGGAGGTGCGCGGCCAGCGCGGTGCCATAGTCAAGGGCTTGGCCACCAGCAGCATGCTCTACCGGCTGGGTGAGCTATTCGGGGTGCCTGTTCATGAAACGCCCGTCGGGTTCAAGCACATAGCCCCGCTGATGATAGCCGAGGACGTCCTCATCGGGGGGGAGGAAAGCGGTGGCTATGGCTTTAAGGGCCATGTGCCGGAGCGGGACGGCATTATGGCGGGTGTCTATTTCCTCGACCTCATGGTCAGGATGAACAAGACCCCTTCACAGCTGTTGGCCTATCTCTACGATAAGGTGGGGCCTCATTATTACCGGCGCCTGGACTTCGAGCTTGCCCCGGAGGCGAGCTCGGCCCTGGCCCGCCGGGTACTTCAGGGCAAACCCGAGACCATAAATGGCACCCGGGTGACCAGGCTGGATACCAGCGACGGTTTCCGTTTCCTCTTGGCCGATGGCTCCTGGTTACTCATTCGTGCCTCCGGTACGGAGCCGGTGCTCCGCCTCTATGCCGAGAGCGACAGCCTGGCGCGGGTGGAGAGACTTCTCGAAGCAGGAAGGAGGCTGACCGGTATCGGTGATGACCAATCTCGATGATCTCCAGGTTTATAAAGAGCTCGATCCCAAAGGCATGCTGTGGTGCCTTCATCAATTGCCCGAGCAGTGCCGCCAGGCGTGGCAGGCTGCTGCCGGGTTCCGACTGCCGGCAGACTACGCCGCTGTCGATAAGGTAGTCATCGCCGGCATGGGCGGCTCAGCCATCGGTGGCGCCCTGCTGGAGAGCATGGCTGCCTTGAAAGAGATACCCGTTTTTGTGTCCCGGGACTACGACCTGCCCCCGTTTGTTGACGGCAGGACCCTGGTCATCGCCTCAAGCTACTCGGGGGTGACCGAGGAGACCCTGCGCGCTTTCGACCAGGCATTGGACACGGCGGCCAAGAAGCTGGTGATCACCAGCGGAGGCAAACTGAAGGCCCTGGCTGAGGAGAAAGGGATTCCCGTTCTCTGCTTTGACTACCGTGGGCCGCCCCGGGCTGCCTTTGGCTATAGCTTCCTTTCCCTGCTGGGCATTTTCCACAGGCTGGGGCTTATGGCGGACAAGTCGAGGGAAGTGGCGGAGATGGTGACGGTCATGGAAGGATTGGCTGGCAGGCTCAACGAGGGCACTGCCCTGGCTCAAAATCCAGCCAAGAAGCTGGCAACCAGGCTGGCCGGCCACCTGATAGTGGTCTACGGGGCAGGCATCCTCTCCCAGGTGGCCTATCGCTGGAAAACCCAGTTTAACGAGAACAGCAAGACCTGGGCTTTCCATGAGGTCTTCCCCGAGCTCAACCACAACGCTGTGGTCGGCTACCAGTTCCCCCGCGAGCTGGCGGCCGGGGCATTTGTGATCCTGCTGAGGTCGAACTCGATCAATCCCCGCACTTTGGTTCGCTATCAGCTGACGGCCGAGCTCCTGACCCGGGCGGGAATCGAGCATGAGGTGGTGCCTGCTGGGGGGGCCGGTCCGTTGAGCCAGATGATGAGCCTGGTGCTCTTCGGTGATTATGTCAGCTACTATCTGGCGCTCCTAAATGGGGTCGACCCCTGGCCGGTGGAGGCCATAGACCACCTGAAAGAGCAGCTGATGCTTCACAATGGCTAGGATCGCCGCTACTATCTCTTGGTGTACTGCGGCGCTTTGCGGGCACGCTTGAGCCCGTACTTCTTGCGCTCCTTGGCCCGGGGATCTCTGGTGAGCAGGCTCTCCTTGCGCAACTGGGGCCTCAGGGCTTCGTCGAAAGCTACCAG
>JAUVWM010000002.1 GCA_030604105.1 Dehalococcoidaceae bacterium | reverse complement strand
CGAACATGTCCTTAGCAGGTGCGGCCACATAGCAAGGACATAGGCTGAACCACCAGATGGGGTGGTGACGGTCCCTCAGTCTCTTGTATGCTATAAACGCCGTGGCCGCATCATATTTGTCGTCAGCCCAGACGTAGTTGATCTTGATGCCGTCAATGCCGCCTTCCACCTCATTTATGTATTTGAACATTTCTATCCACGTCTGGAAGGCCGGGCCGGTGCTTGAGGCGGCAGGGCCGGTCAGAGTGTGGGTACCCCCTATGGTGATCCACTTCTCCTCCGCTTTCCCTTCCTCGTCATCATCGCCGCAGGCGGCCGCCAGCAGGGGCAGGGCCACCAGCAGCAGGGCCAGGAAGCTGAACATTACCAACCGGGTTTTGCCTTTGAACATGATTTGTACCTCCTCTCCTTCATTTAGCGGGGTATCCCGCAGGCAATCTCAACAGCTCTGCTGACATGTGTACGCAGTCTACCCGTCGCGGCCAGCAGAGCGAAAACGGGCACTAGCGAGTCAATATGTGATAGTACGCAGCCTCGTGACCACCTCACAAGCGTAAATCCACAGCGATTGCCAGGATCCGTCGTATTCTCTTAGCGTGCGTCTTCTGGGATCTCTCGTCAGGCAGGTTTCTCGCCTGCTAAAGGTGGTCCCTCTTCGGCGGAGGGAGCAACTTGAAGTGCGGAGCCCGGTTGACTTACTACCAGGCTATGTGCGATCCCTCCGTGTGCTTCGGCATACCGGTGGGTTCGGAAACGATATTTATGTCCAATGTCACTTTGTGCTAATTTCGCACAAATTGTGAAATCTGTCAAGATGCCTTGCTCTATTGGCCATCATCTCCAGCCGATCGGATTCCGGCCAGCCGTCACGGGGTACTTCTCCACCTTGGGCGGTTCCACAATCAGCATTGGGTTATCTTGGGGATTGAGGTTGTAGCCAGATTTCGGGGGGTACAGCCAGTTGTAGAATGCCCTCAGCGTCCGGTAATAGGCGTGCGTGCCGCCGTTGCTACATTGGAGAGAGCCCATCTCTACGGGATTCGAGGAAGGAATTGGTTGACTTCTTCGTTGACTGCAACCTGTCGCACTGCTAGACTATTTACGTTGGGCTTGGTACCATGTGCAAGAGCCGAGGTGGCGGAATAGGCAGACGCGACGGACTTAAAATCCGTTGGACTTTGGTCCTTGCGGGTTCGAGTCCCGCCCTCGGCATTGGGTATCATATGGAGGCGACCTTAGTTGATGTGGTAAATCCCGGTTCATACGGGTTGGGCCGGCAACAGACCCCGGCGTCGGGGGCTAAGCGATATTGTGCTCTATGAACGATGCGGCCAGCACTAGCCAGCCTCAACCAGCCCAAGCGCCCCTGAGGTGCAAAACTGAATGCAGAGGGGTTGCCCTCCACACCGGTCGCAAACGAAGAGTCTCTCCAGTTCCCCGCTCCACCGGATGGCATCATAGGGGCAGGCCTCAACACAGGCGATACACCCAGTACACAGCTCGTTGTCGACAACGATAACCCCGGTTTCGGGGTCCTGGGTTAGCGCTCCTTGAGGGCAGATGGCGACGCAATCTGGAGGCTCACATAGCTGGCAGATATGGGGCTCATAAAGCGATTCGGCGTAATTGTCACTGATCCGAATGCGGGCCTTCTCCAGATTGACCACGCCTTCATGGTACAGGCTGCACATCATCTCGCAAAGCCGGCACCCACTGCAGGCCGGGGTATCGACCCTGATCTCTAACCTTTGCCCCGTGGACAGCTTTCCAGTCATATGATTTGCCACCTTACAACCATCTGTCTCCTATTTCGGCCTCGGTTATCCCCAGCCTCTCCACTGTTTCCGGCGTGGGAATGCCATTCTCATCCCAGCCGCGCAACGCATAGTACTCGTCGAGCAGCTGCTCAAATACCTCCCGGTCAAGCGCTGCCCCCTCCTGCGCACCATGGGGCACTGGCTCGGTGAACCATCTCTCAGGCAGAGCATCGTCTTGGCGACTGCCCACACCCAGTTTGCCCAGGAGCAGGCGCTCGGTGGTGTCGATGCGTTCCCCGATCTCCATAAGCTTGGGCACGCTCATATCGAGCCCGGCAGCCAGGCTGATTAGCTGGCTATACTCCTCAAATTTGGGGGCACGGGGACTGTTCATCGCCGACTGAAAGCGGCAAAAACCCAGCGAATCACAGACGGCGTTGAGGAGCTCGTGCCAGCGGATCACAACTGCCTTGCCCACGGGCGAGGTGGGATCGGGATCGATGTGGGTACCATAGATGCTGTCGAAGACCTCTCCCGGGATCCTCATTAAGGATAAAGCCGGGTGGTTTCTGTGGATATGGCCGGCCAGGGTAGAGACCGCCCGGGCCAGGGCGAAACCAGGGTAGGCGCGGGCCCCCATCTCGCCAGTTATAGCGTTCCTGACCAAAGCCAGATGCTGCTTTGCCTCGGCAGGCAATCGGTTGAGGGCATAAGGCCCATCGGCCAAAATGTCTCCCAATCCGTCGCGGTGAACAATAGCATCCAGCATAGAGAGTACGGTATCCTTATCGCCCCACTCCAGGGCCCGGCCCACGTCCTGCTTGCCTATGATCCCCCCCTGATATAGCTCGATGGCAAGGCCGATCATGGTGCCTGAATCAGACACATCCAGGCCCAGGCGGTTGCACACATCGTTGCAGTAGAGGACAAATTCAAAATCTGGGATATCCGGGTTGTAGCCGAACGCCGCCAGCGTTCCAAAGTCAGGCCCTTCACTCCGGGTGCCGGCATATGGCCCCTCCTTCACCACGTAACGGTGGCGGCAATGAACCACGCATCCGAAGCATGATGACATGCCCAGGGCGTACCTGTCTATATTCTGAGGATATAGCGCCCTGCCTCTTTCCCCCATGGGTGGGCCTTGCTCATTGCGGGTGGACGCCGTGCCCCATTCATTCATGCTCACCACCAGGTTGAGGGTGCCGTAGCGGCTGAAGGCCTGGGTCCATTTCCTGGCCATGAGCCTGTCGATCTCCGCCTTGTAATAGGCCAGTAGCTCCTTGGGGTGGGCTATCTCGACATCCTTGGTGCCCCTGACGGCAATGGCTTTGACATTCTTGGAGCCCATTACCGCCCCCATGCCGAAGCGGCCGGCGGCATCCTTGCGGCCCGTCATGATATTGGCATACCGCACCAGGTTCTCCCCAGCGGGTCCAATGGCCGCCACCTTCATGCGCTCATCCCGGTTCTCCTCCTTGATGGCCACCTGGGTTTCCCAGGTATCCTTGCCCCACAGGTGCCGAGCATCTCGAATCTGGATGTCGTCATTCCTTATCAGAATGTAGACCGGCACATCGCTCTTGCCCCTTATTACCAGGTGATCGAACCCGGCAAACTTCAGCTCCGCTCCAAACTGCCCCCCTATGTTTGAGCTTCCCAAATTGCCGCATTCCGGGGAGAGGGCGGTGACGTCAAGCCGGCCGCTACCGAAGCCCGGGCTGGCCGTCAGCAACCCGGTGCCAAATATCAGCGGATTTTCCGGGCCCAGCGGATCAAAGGAGGCGTCAACCAGCGAATAGAGCAGATAGGCATTCACCCCCCTGGCCCCCAGGTATTTCAGCTGCCAGTCCCTGGGGGTATCCTCCATGACCACGGCCTTTTTGTTCAGGTTTATATAAGCTATCTTCCCGGTTTGCATCGAGGGGACTCCTTGGTTGTACCCCTTGTCAAGGCTATACCGACCATATCATGAATCAACGGTGGGGGCAAATGCCTGTCTCAAGTGCTGCCAGACCCGCCTTGATGGCTAGCGAGGAGGGGAGGAGCGCCACAGGCTGGCGAAGGGCTCGGCAGACAGGATCTCCTCCGCCCCCTGGATAATGCTATCTATCAGCTCCTTTACCGTAACCACTCTATCGACAGAGGCTACAGCCAGTGAGGCCATGCCAAATGCGAGTGTCTCCTCCCCAAGCTCCTCAGCCAACTCATCAACCTCATCGGTTGCTCCTCCAGAGGTTACCGCTGCAAACCGGCGCAGCCACTCCTCCTGGGGCATGGAATCCCTTTCCTTCATCAGCTCCGCGAACGCTTCCGGCTTGGGAGTGGCCAGAGCCCGGTCACGGAACCTGGGGGCGGTAGGATCGCCATCCACCAGGGCTTGCTTATAGCGGTCGGAGATGGGGCACTCCTTGGTGGCCATGAAGGCTGTGCCCAGAGAGACCCCCTCGGCCCCCATGGCCAGCGCCGCCAGGAAGCCACGAGCATCGCCGATGCCCCCGGAGGCGATTATGGGGATCTTGATCTGTTTCGCTGCCCAGGGAATGGCAACCAGGCCGGGAAGCTGAAGGGGACCCTTAAAGCCAACCCCGTCCAGCCCGACAATCATCACCGCGTCCGCCCCCTGCCGCTCCGCTGCCAGGGCATGTCTCACTGCTCCCACCTTGTGAATCCACTTCACGCCGGCTTCCTTTAGCCGCCGCCCGTGCTCATCGGGTCGCGGGCCGGCGGTCTCAACCACCGGGACCCCTTCTTCGATGGCCACCTCCCGCATCTCATCGGGATAGGACATGATCATCAGGCTGAGGTTTACTCCAAAGGGCTTGTCGGTCATGGATCTGGCCCTGCGGATATCATCGCGGAGCCTCTCCGGGGTGCGAAGGGCGCCGGCGGTGATGATGCCGAATCCACCAGCCTCGGAGACGGCAACGGCCAGGTCTGAGGTGCCAAACCCTCCGTAGGCACCCTCAATGATGGGATACTTTGAACCCAATAGCGCCGTGACCCTGGTATTCCATTCCATCTCAACCCCTTATTGGTATCGCTGGGATTTCTCGTCGGCAGGCTCCTCGCCTGCTGAAGGTGGTCTCTCTTCGTCAGAGGGAGCGATTTGAAAGGTAAGCTGGCTGGGGTTCAACCAGCCCGGCGGCTGCTAGCGATGAGCCTGATCGGACAGCTTTCTGGGGATTACCGACTGCACCGCCCGCTCAATGTCCTCAGCGGCTAGGCCATATCTCTTGAGGAGTTCATGCGGCTTGCCCGATTGGGCATAGGTATCCTTGACGGCCACGAAGGACATGGGCACCGGCCGGTAGCGGCTCACTATTTGAGACACCCTGCTGCCCAGCCCCCCGTGCTCCAGATGCTCCTCTGCGGTGACAATAGCGCCTGTTTCCGATGCTGCCTGGACGATAGCATCCCTATCGATGGGCTTGAGGGTGGGCATGTTCAGCACCCGGCAGTCAATCCCCTGAGATGCAAGGCTCTCTGCCGCCTCCAGGGCCAGCGCTACCATGATCCCAATAGCGATGATGGTGGCATCGGAGCCCGGCCTCATGGTCACTGCTTGGCCCGGGGTGAAGCGATAGTCCTCGGCGTAGACCAGGGGTGTTTTGGGTCGGCCCAGCCTGATGTAGCACGGACCGGAAGTGGCTGCTGCCGCCTTTACCGCCTGAGCTGTCTCTATGGCATCGGCAGGGACGATAACGGTGAGGCCAGGCAGGGAGGTTGTCAGGGCCAGGTCCTCAATGGAGTGGTGGGAAAAGCTATCCTCCCCCACGGTGATGCCACCGTGGCAGGCCACTATCTTAACATTCAGCTGCGGTTGAGCAATGGACATGCGAAGCTGGTCAAAGCAACGGCTGGTGGCGAAAACAGCGAAGGTACTGGCAAATACGGTCTTGCCCGAGGCAGCTAGCCCGGCGGCGATGCCCATCATGTTCTGTTCAGCGATACCACAGTTAAAGAAGCGGTCCGGGAACTCCCGAGCAAACAAGCTGGTCATGGTCGATCGGGAGAGGTCGGCATCCAGCACGACGATGTCCCTGTTCTCCCTGCCCAGTTCAACCAGGGTTCTGCCGTAGGCTTCCCTTGCTGACATCTCCACGGGCATCTGTCCCACCTCGTCTTCAGGCCAGTTCTGCCAGAGCCTTCTCCAATTCCTCGGCGGTGGCAGCCCGGCCATGAAATTCCGGATTATTCTCCATGAAGCTGACGCCCTTACCCTTGGTGGTGTGGGCAATGATAACCGTGGGCTGACCCTTCACCTGCTTGGCCGTCTCCAAGGCAGCTATGACCTGGGGCAAGTCATGGCCATCGATCTCGATGACGTGCCAGTCAAAGGAGCGCCATTTCGGGGCCAGGGGCTCGAGGTTCATGATGTCGCGGGTCCAGCCATCGAGTTGCTGTTTGTTATGGTCGACAATAGCCACCAGATTATCCGTCTTGAAATGGGCTGCGGCCATCACTGCCTCCCACACCTGCCCCTCATCGCATTCCCCGTCTCCCAGAAGAACATGGACCCTGTAGGGCTGAAAATCGAGCCGACCGGCTAGGGCAATGCCAATGCCGAAGGATAGGCCCTGTCCCAAAGCTCCCGCTGACATCTCTACCCCCGGGGTAGTAGTTCTATCTGTATGACCCTGGAGCCGGCTATCAATCTGCCTCAGGGTGGAGAGTTCCTCCACGGGAAAGTAACCGCACTCTGCCAGGGCGGCATAGAGCAAGGGGGCGGCGTGCCCCTTGCTCAGGACAAAACGGTCCCGATCCGGCCAGTTGGGGTTCGCCGGATCGTGGCGCATGAGCCCGAAGTAGAGAGCAGTGACGACCTCCACTGCCGAAAGGGAACCACCAGGATGCCCGCTGCCCGCCTTTGCCGTCATGGTGACGATATGGCGGCGTAGCTTCCTCGCCATTTGCTCCATATCCTCCAGGGACAGCTCCTCGCCCGGCCTGGAGGACGCAAAAGCCTCGGCTGAGATGTTAGCCGCCGAGGCTGCCCGCGAAGTTCCTTTGCTCTGAGATGAACCAGTCTCCAATTACACCCTCAACCTCTCGGTGACATTATTATACGCCCTTTGCTAGCCCATGTCCATAGTTGTCGATGGGGGAGAAGCTTTGTTATAATTGGCCAAGGTGATCATAGACTTTCATACCCACATCTTGCCACCCGGAATAAGGGATAATCGCACCCGGTTTATCGGGCGTGATCCCTGCTTTGCCCTCCTCTATGATAACCCCCGATCTCGGCTGGCTACCGTTGAGGACCTCATCCTCAGCATGGATCAGGCGGGGGTTGAGCGTTCCATTATCCTCAACATTGGCTGGGCCGATCATGAGCTTTGCCTGCAAACCAACGACTATATCCTGGAATCCATATCGCGCTACCCCGATCGCCTGGTGGGCTTCTGCGCCATCCAGCCCAAGGCTGGGCAGGCGGCCGTCGCCGAGATCCGGCGCTGCGCTCGGGGGGGGATAAGGGGTATCGGGGAAATGAGACCTGACCTGCAAGGCTTCGATCTGGGCGACGAGGCTGTGATGAGACCGCTGGCTGAGGCAGCAGTGGAGCACCATCTGGTCCTCCTCACCCACGCCTCCGAGCCCGTGGGCCATCAATATCCGGGAAAGGGGACGGTTACCCCCAATATGATCTACAGCTTTATCTCCCGCTTCCCTGACCTTCGCCTGGTCTGCGCCCACTGGGGCGGTGGCTTGCCCTTCTACGCCCTGATGCCTGAGGTAGGCTCCGCCCTGGGCAACGTCTGGTTCGATACCGCAGCTTCGCCCTTTCTCTATCGCCCCCAGATATTCAGGCATGTCATTGACATGGTGGGGGCCGATAAGATTCTCTTTGGCAGTGACTATCCCCTTATTGCCCAACCGAGGCTTATCTCGGAGATCAGGTCTCTTCAGTTGACGGGCGAGGTCGAGGCCCTGATCCTGGGGGGCAACGCCCAAAGGCTGCTGGAGGCGGTGGCAGGCCCGCTCCCAGCCCGATAGCGCCCGGGGGGAGGATACTCGAAATGGAGCAGATCCGCTCTTTCATCGCCATTGAATTGCCCCAGGAGATAAAAGTAGAGCTGGCCCGGGCGCAAGATATGTTGAGGCCCCAGGAGCACCCCGGTGTCAAGTGGGTGGAACCGGAGAGCATCCACCTCACGCTGAAGTTCTTGGGCAATATCCCGAGCGGCAGGGTCCCCGAAATAGAGGGAGCGGTGAGAGAGGCAGCGCGGGGGGTGCCAGCCTTTCACCTGGAGATCGGCGGGCTGGGCGTCTTCCCCAACACCCAGCGGCCCAGGGTGGCCTGGGTGGCCCTGAGGGGGGAGGTGGAGAAGATTGCCGGGCTGCAAGAAGGCATCGATTCCGCCCTTCTTCCCCTGGGCTTTCCCCGAGAATCTCGACCCTTCACCCCCCATTTGACCCTGGCCCGTGTGCGGGAAAGGGCCTCGCCGCAGGAACGGCGAAGCTTCGGCGAGCTGGTGATGTCGACCAAATTTGAGGCTCGCCTGCCCCTTGAGGTAAGCGCTATCAGCCTGATGAGGAGCAGATTGACCCCGGCAGGAGCCATTTACAGCCGCATTTTCACCCTCAGGCTGTAAAAGCACCTTGCCAATAGTCCCCATCTGGTGTATACTAGCTGATGATTCTTGGTTGGGAGGTAGCTTTCGGTGGATCAATCTTCTTTCCCCAAATGCCAGAAATGTAATGTTGGCGACCTGGTGCCCCTGTCAGACTTTGGCAGTCAAGGGGCAACCATCCACTATAAGGCGTGGGTGTGCACTAATCCCGATTGTGGCTTCAATCTAAAGATCAGAAACGGCGACGTTTATGTGAACGAGCCCATCATCAGCGGGGCGCTGCATAGCCCCCGCTCTCGCTGATGTGACTGAGCCAAAATAGAGCGGGCTTCGGGGGAGTGGTAGATAATGCCACTCAAGAGGGTTCAGTCTTTCCCCAGAGCTTTTGGTTACTTAGCGGTGAGTCTGTTCACCCGGCTAGGTCAACTCAAAGGGGCGGCTCTCGATCTGCTTTTTCCGCGCTGGTGCATCGGCTGTGGACGGGAGGGCGATCTTCTGTGTGAGGCCTGCTCCGGAGCACTGCCCCGCCTTCTGCCGCCGCTATGCCCTGGGTGCAGCCAACCCCTAGCTAGCGGAGCAAAGTGCCCCAGTTGCCAAGGGGGGATATTGGAGCTTGAGGGCCTGCGGTCTCCTTTCCGCTTCGAGGCAGTGGTACGCCAGGCGATCCATCACCTGAAGTACAAGAACGTCAAGGCTCTAGCCACGCCGCTGGCCCAATTGCTTGCTGACTACCTGAGCGCCAACCCCATACCCCACCAGGTCTTGGTGCCCGTGCCTCTCCATCCCCGACGGCTGCAGGAACGTGGCTATAACCAGTCGAGCCTGCTAGCTCAGGAGCTGGGAAGGCTTATCGGCTCGCCGGTGGTGACGGGCTCGCTCCTGCGACAACGAGACACGCCGGCTCAGGCCAAGGCCATAGCTGCCGAGGCGCGCCGGAGCAATGTGGCTGATGCCTTCGCCTGCCGAGATGGGCGCCTGCGAGCCAGAGAGGTCCTCCTTATCGATGACGTGTGCACCACCGGTGCCACCCTCAACTCCTGTGCCCATGCCCTCAAAGCTGCCGGCGCCACCTCGGTTTGGGGTTTGACTGTGGCCAGAGAGATCTGAGGCCACCTTAAGGGTTCGTCACCTCATTGAGGGAGGTTAAAGATGGAGTTGCAGATCACGGGGAAGAACACCAAGGTTTCGGCGCCGGTGCGCCGTCTCCTGGAGCGTAAAATCGGAAACTTAGCTCGCCACCTGCCCAACATCGCTGAGGCCGAGGTGGAAGTCTCCATGGAGACAACCAGGTCCCGGCAATACCGCTATGTGGTGCAGGTCACCCTTAACAGCGACGGCACCCTTCTCAGGGGCGAGGAGAGGGGGGTAGATATCTATGCCGCTATCAATAGCGTGGCGGCTGTTATGGATCGCCAGATCGAGCGCTATAAGGGCAAACTCTACTATAAAGGCAGGGGTACCTCGCCCACGAGGAGCGAGCTTCCCCCCGGTGCTGAGACGGTGGAGGCCAGGGCAGCCGGCAGGGCGCTGAGGATCAAACGCTTCGATGTGAAACCCATGTCCCTGGATGAAGCGGCGGAGCAGATGGAGCTTCTGGACCATGACTTCTTCTTTTTCCTCAATGCGGACACTGGCCAGTTCAACGTCTTGTATCGGCGCCGGGATGAGGAGTACGGGCTCATTGAGCCGCAGGCTTGATAAGATAGATTCCCCTGTGAGGTGATGGGATTGCCTCAAGCACCTACCCTGATCATCTTCGTGGGTGGTATCGGTGGCAGTGCCGCCGAGGAGATGGTGGCCGCTGCCCACCGAGCTATCTGCCTGGATACCATCGAGCGGGCCCGGGCCACAGGTATTTTCGAGCGGGTGATCGTCGTCAGCGACAGGGAGGAGCTGGGTCGGGAGTTGGGCGATTCGGCGACGGTGGAGTTGACCCAGGGCCCTTTTCATTTCGGCAGAAGGCTGTACCAGGTCATAAAGAAGTATGATATTGAGCGTCCCTTTTATATCGGCGGGGGGGCGGTGCCGCTCCTGACCTCGGCCGAGCTGGGAGCCATCGCTCAGCAGCTATCCTCAGCCAGCGCCGCCGCCATCACCAACAATGTCTACTCCGCTGACCTGATCGCCTTCACCCCCGGCTCGGCCCTGGAGGCTGTCGACCTTCCGGCCAGAGATAACCCCCTGGCCCGGCTCCTGAGCGAGCAGGCCGGCCTGAAGGAGGTCTGCCTGCCCCGAACCGCCGCTACCCAGTTCGATATAGATAGCCCAACCGATCTCCTGGTGCTCAAGGTCCACCCGGGCGCGGGGCAGCACAGCCAAGCCTTTCTCGATGGCCTCGACCTCGACACCTCCCGACTCAGGCAGGCGATAAGGCCCTTCACCGATACCAAGGCAGAGGTGTTGGTGGCAGGACGGGTGGGAAGCTATCTGTGGACCCAGCTGGAGGGTAACACCGCCTGTCGGGTGCGCACCCTGTCCGAAGAGCGGGGCATGCGCGCCGATGGCCGGGAGGAGGCAGGCCGGGTTTGCTCTATCCTCGGCTTTTATCTGGAGCAGGTGGGGGCAACTCGCTTCTTTGATACTCTAGCTGAGTTGGCTGACGCTGCCTTCATCGATAGTCGGGTGATCTTCAATCATCTCAGGCTTGATCTCTCCTGCTCGGATCGCTTCCTCTCCGACCTGGGGCAGGCCGATAAAATAGAGAATGCCCAGGCCCGGCAGTTTACCCAGGCGGCAGGGGAGGCACCGATCCCGGTCATCTTGGGCGGGCATTCCCTGGTGGCTGGGGGGCTCCTGGCGCTTATCGAGGCGGCCCGCCTGGAGGACGCCGGGGCGAAACCGGCTGTTGACAGTCAGGGTATGTGGGGGTAAACTACTATCAGGTTTTGGCAAGCGGTAATTGGGTGAGTGTCAGGATACTAAAGGCCATCTTGGCGAAGAGGAAGTAGAGAGCAAACGGGGAAGGGCCACGCAGCTTTTGGCGTGGCTTTCCTTTGTTGACAGGCTATAGCGTATGTCAGGGAAAAGGGCGTTGGGGCAGGTCGATCCACAGATTGGGGCCGCTTTACAGCGGGAGGCGAAGCGGCTGCAGAACACCATAAACCTTATTGCCGCCGAGAACTACGCCGGCCCGGCAGTGCTGGAGGCACAGGGATCGCTGCTTACCAACAAATATGCTGAAGGCTATCCTCCACGGCGCTACTATGCTGGCTGCCAGGATGTGGACGCGGTGGAGAGGCTGGCCATTGACCGCGCCAAGGAGCTTTTCCGGGCGGAGCATGCCAATGTCCAGGCTCATAGCGGGGCCCAGGCCAATATGGCGGCCTACTTCGCCCTGCTCGATTACGGCGATAAGGTCATGGGTATGAGCCTGTCCCACGGGGGTCATCTCACCCATGGGGCCGCGGTCAATTTCTCGGGCAGGTCCTATCGATTCATCGCCTACGGCGTTGACCGGGAAACGGAGCGGCTGGACTATGAGGAGGTGGAGAGGATTGCCCGGGAACACCGGCCCAAGCTTATAGTAGCCGGAGCTAGCTCCTATCCCAGGGTCATCGATTTCGAGAGATTCCACCACATCGCTGAAGCGGTGGGCGCCAAGCTCATGGTCGACATGGCCCACCTGGCAGGGCTGGTAGCTGCTGGGGTGCATCCCTCTCCTGTGCCCTGGGCTGAGGTAATCACCTCCACCAGCCATAAGACCCTGTGCGGGCCGCGGGGTGGATTTATCCTATGCAGGCGTGATCTTGCTCATGCCATAGATGCCGCGGTCTTTCCCGGACTGCAGGGAGGGCCCCTGATGCACGTCATTGCTGCCAAGGCTGTGGCTTTCTGGGAGGCCATGCAGCCTGGGTTCGAGGGCTATCAGCGGACGGTGTTGGAAAATGCCAGCCTCCTGGCCGCCGAGCTTCAGCGGCTGGGGCTGCGGCTCGTCTCCGGGGGAACGGACAATCACCTCATCCTCGTCGACCTTACCGCTGGTGGGATAACCGGCTAGGCGGCTGAGGAGGCTCTTGAGGCGGTGGGAATCAACGTCAACAGGAACGCCATTCCCTTCGACCGCCGCCGGCCTCAGATTGCCAGCGGCATCAGGCTGGGCACGCCAGCGGTGACAAGCCGCGGTTTTGGCCCTGAGGAGATGAGGCGCATTGCCCCCCTTATCGTCAAGGTGCTCACCAACCTGGATGATGATAGCGTGAAGAGGGAGGTGCACCGGGAAGTCGAGGGGATCTGCCGGCAATTTCCCCTGCCCGGGCTTGAGGGGTAACGGTTACCCTTGTCGTTATACCCGTCCCGTGCTATAATGAGCGCCAAAATAGACCGAATCGAGTTTAAGGCGGAGGTGAGCGGTTGCGCGATTACGAGCTGGTGTTAGTCATCAGCCCCGAGGTAGCAGAGGAGGAAGTTCCCACCTCGGTGGAGCGGATAAATCAACTCATCGCCAATGGAGGCGGTAGTATAACCCACACGGATTATTGGGGTAAACGCAGGCTTGCTTATCCTATCAAGCGCTTTCTGGAGGGGAGCTATGTGCTCGCTCAGCTCAAGCTCGAGCCTGAGTCGACGGAGGAACTGGAAGCCCATCTCCAGATCTCTGAAGAGGTGTTGCGACACCTGCTGGTAAGATTGAGCGACGAGGAGTGACCAGAGCTTATATCTGAGGCCGGCCCTGGGGAGAGGAAAGGAGATGGCGATATGGCGAGCCTAAATAGAGTGATGATCATCGGCAATGTGGGAACAGATCCTGAGATGCGTTTTACTCCCAATGGCAATCCTGTGACCTCGTTCCGGTTAGCTACCAGCCGAGTCTATACCACACCCGAGGGCGAACGCAAGCAGGAGACAGAGTGGTTTACCGTGGTCTCCTGGAACAGGTTGGCCGAGAATTGCAACCAGTTTTTGACCAAGGGGCAGCGAGCCTATGTCGAAGGCAGGTTGCATACCCGCTCTTGGGAGGGGCAGGATGGGCAGAAGCGCTCCCGAATTGAAATAATCGCCAACAGGGTGCTTTTCCTCGATAGGCAACCCACAGCCCCCTTGCCTACCGAGACGGCAACCGAGACGGCAACCGAGGAGCTGGAGCCGGAGGATTTGCCCTTTTGAGCAATCGCTTCCCGGAAGGAGCCTTTCGGCATAAGCAAAGGGCTTTAGGAGAATATGGCTATAAGGAAACCCCAGAAACCTAGACCGAGAAGAGAGGGCAGGCCGAGATATGTCACCCGGCGTAAGGTTTGTGCCTTCTGCACCAAGAGGGTCGATGTCATAGACTACAAGGAACCCTCGAAACTGCGCCCCTTTATTTCGGATCGAGGTAAGATCGATCCCCGGCGCAAGACCGGAACCTGCGCCAAACATCAGCGCGCTCTAACCGTAGCGGTGAAGAGAGCCCGCCACCTTGCCTTGCTGCCCTATACGTCAGCTCACATCCGCAAGACCGGGGTCGGCCTACGGGGGTAGTCCCGCTCGCCACGGCCCATTCCCCACCTCCTATTGCCCTGGCGACACGGGCGTTGCTCGAGGTAATGTCACTCCCAGCCCGGCGAAGGTGACGAGCTGGCAAGCGAAGGAGCCTGGCCTTGCCCAAAAGGCAGAAGGTAACACCTAAACAGTACGTTTCCAAGCGCCTGGTCTCCAAGCGGCAGCAGCAGCAGCGGAGACAGCGAATCATACTGCTCTTGGGGGCCCTTGTCATTTTCGCCGTCGGCAGCATAATTGTCTACGGATACTACGATAAGGAGGTCAAGCCTTATCATCGGGCCGCGATCAGGGTAAATGACAGTAAGTTCGATATGGGTTACTATATAAAGATGCTCCGCCTCTTCGTCAAGGGGGAGGACCCATCTAACTGGAACGAGGTAACAGATCGGGTAATCCAGCAGATACAGGAGAGGGAATTGCTCCGCCAGGGGGCAGCGGAGTTCGATATCAGCATCACCCGGGATGAGATCGACCAGGAGATGGAGGAATACCAAGACCTGGACTCGGACCTCAGAAAAAGAATAAGAATAGATACAGAGCACTTTCTCCTGCTGGGCAAGCTACGGGAGCATTTCGCCGCCCAGACGCCCACGGTTGCCGAGCAAGTCCACCTTGAAGGGATACTGGCCGAGACCAAAGATGGGGCCGAGGAAATAGCTTCCAGGCTGGATGGGGGGGAGGATTTTGCCGGCCTGGCTCAGGAGCTCTCCCAGGATAATAAGTCCAAGGAGCAGGGTGGCGATTTGGGCTGGTTGCCCCAGGGCGTAATGGGGCCGGAATTGGATGAGGTCGCCTTCAGCCTGGAACCCGGGGCCTTGAGCCAGCCTATCCCGGACGAAAGGGGTCAGACCGAGGAAGGTCACTGGGTGATAAGGGTCTTGGAGAAGGATGAGGCAAGACCTATCGACGAGGATACTCACACAATAATTGCCGCCAACGAGTTGAACCGGTGGTTTGAAGAGATGAAACAGGACAGTTTGGTGGAGGATTATCTGGATGAGGATAAGAAACTGTGGGCTGTAAAAGAGATGGGTGGATTCTAGCGCCCAGCCGAGGTCGGGGATGCCAAAGATGAGACAGAGCATCAACATCGGGCTTATGGGCCTGGGTGTGGTCGGGGGCGGGGTGGCCAAGGCCTTGATTGAGAAGGCCGAGGTTTTGGCCAGGCAGGCGGGCTGCCCCCTGACCATAAGGAAGATATTGGTCTCTCACCCCGCTAAACGCCGCTCCATCCAGGTAGAGCCCGATCTCCTCACCACCGATGCCGGGGATATCCTGGCTGATCCCGAGGTGGATATTGTAGTTGAGGTTATGGGCGGCGAGCGTCCCGCCCTTGACTACATAAGAGAGGCCCTCATCAGCGCTAAGCACGTGGTCACCGCCAACAAGGAGGTGATGGCTAAATATGGCCCTGAACTTCAGGCTTTGGCTCAGGAGCACCAGGTGGATATCCGTTACGAGGCCAGCGTGGGCGGGGGCATCCCCCTGATCGCCCCCTTCCAGCATGACCTGAGTGCCAATAGAATATCGGCTATCTACGCCATTATCAATGGAACCACCAATTACATTCTCAGCAGGATGGCCGCCGAGGGGCTTGACTTCTCCCTCATCCTGAAAGAGGCTCAAGAGCTGGGTTACGCTGAGGCTGACCCGGCTAACGATGTGGAGGGGGTAGACGCTGCCTATAAGCTGGCCATCCTGGCTAGCTTGGCTTTCCACACCAAGGTCGGCCCCGAGGATGTCTATCGTGAGGGGATCACCCGTCTTGCCGGGCACGATTTCCGCTATGCCAAAGAGCTTGGCTTCGCCATCAAGCTGCTGGCGATTGCCAAGGAAAGCGATGATGAGATAGAGGTGCGGGTTCATCCCACCTTTGTCCCCGAGGATTTTATCCTGGCCAAGGTGGATGGCGTTTTCAATGCCGTCCAGGTGGAGGGTGACTTGGTGGGCAAGTTGCTTTTCCATGGAGAGGGGGCAGGGGCTCGGCCTACCACCAGCGCCGTTGTGGCTGACCTCATTGAGCTGGCCCACAACATCAACTCGGGGGTGGGGACCAGAGCCAAGCCCCGGTTTGAGCCGTCCAAAACCATTAGACCTATGTCGGAGATCCGGACCAGATATTATCTCAGGATGAGCGTTGCCGACCACCCCGGAGTTCTAGCCCAGATCTCCAAGACCCTGGGGGATAATCTCATCAGCATCTCCTCCGTGATTCAGAAGGGGACTGATGAGCGCGCCCAGACCGCTGAGATGGTCATCATGACCCACCCCGCTCAGGAACAAGCTATGCAGAGGGCGCTGAGGGAGATGGAAGGCCTGGCCGTGGTCCAGGAGATAAGCAATTTCGTCAGGGTTGAGGCCTGAGAGCATCTTGCCACCGAGCCGGTAGGGAGCTGATTTTGGGTTCAGGCATTTTAAGGGAATATCGGGATTTCCTCCCCGTCACCTCAGCTACCCCCATGATCACCCTGGGGGAGGGGGATACGCCTCTGATCAGGTCCCAGAGGTTGGAGGCGGAGATCGGGTGCGGGGAGCTGTACTTCAAGCTGGAAGGCTGCAATCCCACCGGCTCCTTCAAAGACCGGGGTATGGTGGTGGCTGTGGCCAAGGCCTTGGAGGAACGTAGCTCGGCCATCATGTGCGCCTCCACGGGCAATACCAGCGCCTCGGCGGCAGCCTATGGGGCCCGCTGTGGGCTCACCACCATCGTTGTTGTCCCCAAGGGAAAGGTGGCCATGGGCAAGTTTGCTCAGGCTATCGTCTATGGTGCCAGGATAATCGCTATCGAGGGCAACTTTGACCAGGCGCTTGACATAGTGCGCAGCCTCACCCAGAAGCATCCCGTTACCCTGGTCAACTCCCTCAATCCCTACCGCATCCAGGGGCAGAGGACGGCAGCCTTCGAGATCGTGGATAAGCTGGGAGATGCCCCCGATTATCTCTTTATCCCGGTAGGCAATGCCGGCAATATTACCGCTTACTGGAAAGGCTTCGTCGAGTACCATAGAGAGGGCAGAGCCAGCCACACCCCCAAGATGATGGGGTTCGAGGCTGAGGGAGCCGCCGCCATTGCTCAGGGGCGCGTTATCGAGGAGCCGAAGACCATCGCCTCGGCGATACGCATCGGCAACCCGGCCAGCTGGCAGGGCGCCGTTGCCGCTCAGGAGGAGTCCGGCGGCCTCATCGGCAGCGTCAGTGACGATGAGATCCTGGCTGCTTACAGCCTTATGGCCACCGGGGAGGGCATCTTTGGCGAGCCGGCTTCAGCCGCCTCCTTGGCCGGGCTCATCAAACTGAGCCGCAGCGGTTTGAACCTGGCCGGTAAGAAGGTGGTTTGTGTGGTCACCGGCACCGGGCTCAAGGACCCTGGTATCGTCTTGGAGCACGCCCAGCCCTTCCCCGAGCTGCCCGCCGATGTTGACGCCGTTGAGCAAGCCGTAGGCTGGGGCTAGGTCCACAGATCAGGGGCGGGGGAAGTTCTGCTGCCATTGCCCCAGCAAATGCCGTGCGCTATCTGGACCGCCAGGTCTACGGCAAGCGCTACGGGCGTTATATGAAATAGTATGATTGGACTGGCGGCCTGAAACCTCTTCCATTTGATCGTCACCGAATCGTTAATGACCAGCCTGCCGGCCGGAGCTTCCGGTAGCCTGGGCGGCTTCGCCCTAGAGGGCCCTGGAAATGATTGGGGGCAAACTGGCATAGCCCTGGCATAGCCTTTGAGGCCAGCATGGCCTAGATGGAGGATGAGCGTGATTGACCAGGCTAAGATCGAGCGAGCAGTGAGGTCCATAATCGAGGCCATCGGAGAGGACCCCAAAAGGGAGGGCTTGGCAAGGACACCGCAGCGTGTTGCCCAGATGTATGCCGAACTATTCGTGGGCCTATACCTGGACCCCAGGGAGGAACTGACAGTTGGCTTTGAGGAGGGACACCGGGAGATGGTGGTTCTAAAGGACATCCCCTTTTACTCCATGTGCGAGCACCATTTCCTCCCCTTCTATGGGGTGGCCCACGTGGGCTATATACCCAATACCGATGGCCGGGTTATCGGGGCCAGCAAACTGGCCCGGGTGGTCGATGTCCTAGCCAAACGCCCCCCAGCTACAAGAACGGCTCACCACCCAGATCGCCGATACCATTTTGGAGGTGCTTGAGCCGGATGGGGTGGCCGTGATTATGCAGGCTGAGCACCTATGTCTTACCATGCGGGGGGCTAAAAAACCGGGGAGCAATGTCGTCACCTCCGCCACCAGGGGGCTGTTTCGCACCAAAGCAGCTACCCGCTCCGAGTTTATGTCCCTGGTGCAGGGAAGATAGATGGGGGCTCCGCTAACGAGCTAAGCCAGGTAGAGGACTCTCATCAGCCTCAAGATAAGGCTGATGAGCGGCGCAAGAAGGTGCCTGACTCCAAGGGTAATGAAAGCCCCGATAACGCCAATAGCTGCCCCACCCAATACGTCCACGGGATAGTGCACCCCGACGTATACCCGGGCCAGGGCGACCATGGCGGCTACGATGAAAAAATAGGCCCCGAGCCTGCGATTGTAGAACCACATACCTACGGCAATGCCCACGGCCACAGCCACTATATTGCTGGGGAATGAGGAATCGGTGGGCTGGTAGAAGAGCAGATTCGCTTCGTGTTCAACGAAGGGCCGCTCCCGGAAGTAGCCCAGGTTAACCAGCTTGACTATGCCATCGGCTATTCCCATGCCGCCGGCAGCGCAGATCACGCCGAATTGATTGCGCTGCCTTTGGGCAAAGCTCCTGCCCCCAAACCAAATAGCGAGCAGGGCCAGAGACAGGCTCACTGGAATCAGGTAATCGTTGGCCAATGCCTTCATCAGCCAATCGAGGGGGGCAAGATTCCCCGCCAGGCCATTGATCCAGTGGAAAAGCCTCTCATCCGCCGATAGCATCATCGCCCTCTTCTTGCCAGCCAGCGGCCAAAATCGCGGCTAATGGCCTGGAAATATGTCATCCGCCTCAAGGCCCCGATCCCTGGCTGGCTATCCTCGCTGTGAGGATTGCTTGACCGGGAGGAGATGCCAATTCGCCGCCTCAGCACAGAGGAAATGACGAAGGTGAACACTAATGCCAGGAAAAGAGCGCTATTAAAGGCGAAGAATTGCTCTCTTCCCTCAATACCTGGTACATTGCGATTCTCGGAGAGGAAGAACCAACCGAAGACACCACCTATAGCTAGGGCGGAGAAAACATAAGCCATGATCCGGCTCTCGAAGAAGAGAAGCCCCTTGAGGTTGCTATAGGCAGCTACCCCTTGCAATACGCCGCAAGCAGCAACAAAGACGAGCACGCTGTATTCCAGAGAGAGTCCGCTCATCCCCGGTGTTCTTTTCCCCCAGTTGTTGCCCCAGGCCTAGAAGCTACGGTGTAGGCTGGAGTATACCACTCCCGGTATTTCCGGTTCTTGCCCCTGACCACATCGAAATAGAGCTTTTGCAATTGGCCTGTGATCTCACCTATTTGGCCGCTGCCTACCTGGCGCCGGTCGATCCCGGTGACCGGGGTCACATGAGCAGCAGTGCCGGTGAGGAAGCACTCGTCAGCGATGTAAAGCTCGCTGCGGTCGATATGCCTCTCCTCTGTCTCGATGCCCATTTCCTTGGCTGCCAGCTTGATCACCGTGTCCCGGGTGATACCCAAGAGAATGTTGTCGCAAGCGGGCGGGGTCACCAGCTTCCTCCCCATAACCAGGAAGATGTTCTCCCCACTGCCCTCGGAGACATGGCCATCATGGGTGAGCATGATCGCCTCATCGAAGCCATTCTCTACCGCCTCTGTCTTGGCCAAGGCGCTGTTCACATAGAGGCCGGTGATCTTGGCCCGGGCTGGGATCATGTTGTCATCGATGCGACGCCAGGAAGAGGTGCAACAGCTGATGCCCCTCTCCACGTCCAGGTAGTTGCCAAAGGGGATAACGAACATGAGGAAGTCGTCCTCCAGGTCGTGCAGCCGTACCCCTATGGCCTCGGAGCTCTTGTAGACCAGGGGACGGATATAGATATCCTCCTGATAGCCGTTCCTCTCCACCAGCTCCACGGTCAGCCGCTCCAGCTCCTCGATAGTATGGGGCAGGTTGAGCTTGAGCACGCGGCAGCTGCGGTGCAGGCGCTCGTAGTGGTCTTTGACCCGGAAGAGATAGATTTGCCTCTCCTCAGCGTTCCAGTTCCCCCGGATGCCCTCAAAGCAGGCCGTGCCGTAGTGAAGGGCGTGGGTCACCACCCCGATCTTGGCTTGGGAAAGGGGTACGATCTGCTTATGGAAAAAAGCATATGGCATAGCTCCGGTCTCCTTTCCTGAGGAGCTTGGGCCAATTATAAACCACCGCCGCCGGGGAAGACAAGCCTCGATAGGGAAAGCGGCGGATCATCGGCGGGAAAGGGCGGGGGTCTTCAGGATGCGGTCGCCGCGCCCGCCATTTTTCGTCGAGGGGGGCGAGATCGAAATCCGATTGATTTGCGAGCTGAAAATAACTATACTGGTGGCGTGGTGTTGGCCGCGGGAAAATAGAGGAGGTGATTTCGATGCCAGAGGAGGAGATCGGCAGGGTAAGCGATTTCTTTGCCAGACCCGTGGTGGCAGGCATTGATTTGACCGCCAGCCTCAAGGTCGGGGATATGATTCACATCAAGGGACATACCACCGATCTTGAGCTAGCCGTAGAATCGATGCAGATCAATAACGCGGATGTGCAGGAGGCCAAGAGTGGGGACTCGGTGGGGGTGAGGGTCCCCGACCGGGTGAGGCGAGGCGACAGCGTTTACAAGATCACCGATTGACTTCGAGAAGCTCTCTCTACTCTGGGCGGCAGAGGCTCTTACGGGGTTTTGAGCCCGGGCGAGTAGCCTGTCACGGGCTGGTCACCGCTTTGACCAGGTTTGCCATCTCGATAGCGCTCACTGCGGCATCGAAACCCTTGTTGCCCTCCTTCGTCCCCGCCCGTTCGATAGCCTGCTCCAGATTATCAGCGGTGATGACGCCGTGAATGACGGGCACTCCGGTCTCCAGGGCTACTGCGGCAATGCCCTTGCTCACCTCGGCGGCGATGTACTCGAAATGCGGCGTTCCCCCGCGAATCACCGTGCCCAGGCAGATAATGGCGCTATATTTCCCGCTCTGTGCCAGCTTCTTGGCTATAAAAGGGGTTTCAAAGGAACCCGGCGTCCAGGCGATCTCGATATCCCCTTCGCTGACGCCGTGGCGCAAAAGGGCATCCATAGCCCCGTCCAATAGTCTGGCGGTGATGAACTCGTTGAAACGCGAGGCAACGAGCCCAAACTTCAGGCCTTTCCCCAGCAGCATCCCTTGGTAACGTTTGCTCATCATTCCCTCCTCGGTGGCACCGTCTTTCGGGTTCCCATCCCCAGCCGGTGCCCCAGCTTGTTCTGCTTCGCCTCCAGGTAGCGAAAGTTATAAGGGGTGGGTTCGGCGATAATGGGCACGCTTTCCACCACCCTGAGTCCGTAACCGTTCAGCCCCACCATCTTCTTGGGATTATTGGTCAGCAGCCGAATATCCTTGAGCCCCAGATCGACCAGGATTTGGGCGCCGATGCCGTAGTCGCGTAGATCGGGGGAAAAGCCCAGCATTTCATTGGCCTCCACCGTATCCATCCCCTGGTCCTGAAGGGCGTAGGCGCGGATCTTGTTGTGAAATCCGATGCCCCGCCCCTCCTGCCGCATATAGAGAAAGACGCCTCGTCCCTCTTGGGCGATGCTCTGCATGGCCAGAGTGACCTGGTCACCGCAATCGCAGCGCAGACTGCCGAAGATGTCTCCGGTAAGGCACTCGCTATGTACGCGCACCAGCACCGGCGTATCTGTGGAAATATCGCCCTTGACCAGGGCTACATGCTCGTCGGGGTCGGTGATGCTCTTATAGGCAATAGCTGTGAAGTCGCCGTACCTGGTGGGCAGGCTTGCCTCGGCTACCCGCTGCACCAGCTTCTCATGACGACGCCGGTGGGCGATGAGGTCGGCCACGCTTACTATCTTGATGCCGTGCTCGGCTGCCATGTCGTCCAGCTGGGGCAGGCGAGCCATGGTGCCATCCTCGCTTAGTATCTCACAGATAACCCCCGCCGGATAGAGGTCGGACAGCCTTGCCAGGTCGACTACGGCCTCAGTATGACCGGATCGCACCAGAACCCCCCCCTCTCTTGCCACTAGCGGGAACATATGTCCCGGCCGAGCCAGGTCCTCAGGTTTAGTATCCGGGTCGAGCACCGCTTTTATGGTGGCAGCCCGATCATGGGCCGAGATGCCGGTGCTCACCCTGTGTTTGGCCTCGATCGACACAGTGAAGGCAGTGCCAAATTTGGAGGTATTGTCCTGAACCATCAGCGGGATATGCAGTTCCTCCAGTCTTTTCCCGATGATAGGCATGCAAATCAGCCCCCTGGCATGCTTGGCCATGAAGTTGATCGCTTCGGGTGTAATCTTCTCCGCTGCCAATGCCAGGTCACCCTCGTTCTCCCGACCCTCATCATCAACGATAATAACGAATTTCCCCGCTTTAATATCCTCAATGGCCTCGGGAATAGTGGCTAGTCCCATGTTGCCTCCCCCTCGGCAGACCCAAAGAAATGTTTAGCCTGCCAGGAAACCATGTTCAGCTAGAAATTCAATGCTTATGCCTGGGTTCTTTGCCTCTCCAAGCCCCTCCAGGTACTTGGCGACGATATCTATCTCCAAGTTGACCAGGTCGCCGGGCCTGTTACGGGCCAAGGTGGTGCTCTGCAGGGTATAGGCCACCAGAGATACCGTGAAGGAGGTGGCGTCACAGTCGATGACGGTAAGGCTAACCCCGTCAACAGCGATAAAGCCCTTGGGCACTATGTACCTCATTAGCTGAGGTGGCGCCGAGTATCTGACTATGCGCGCCTGGCTCTCAGGCGTCAGGGAGAGCACCCTTCCCGTGCCGTCCACATGCCCCTGTACCAAGTGGCCCCCCATGCGGCCGCCCAGCGCCATGGCCCGCTCCAGATTGACCTGGTCACCGGGGCGAAGTCGGCCCAAATTGGTGAGGCGCAGGGTCTCGGGCATGATGTCCACGGAGAAGGTACCGCCATCAAGGGCGGTAACGGTGAGACAGGCACCATTGACCGCGATGCTATCGCCCAACTTGGTTTCCTCCACCACCTTCTGGGCGGCTATGCTGAGCTGATTGGGGCGGGTTGTCTTTAGCCTGCCCACCTCTTCCACAATTCCGGTGAACAATTTACTTCCCTCGAGATTCAACGTAGCCGCTCACCATCACGTCTTCCCCGAACCGCTCCACCCTGACCCGGGTGAGGCGCAGGCCCTGGGCAATCCGGCTCACCCCCACGCCGCCAACCGCCGTTTTGGCTTCCCCTCACCCGATGACGACGGGGGCGATGAAAGCTACAACCTTATCCACCAGCCCCTGATCGAAGAGAGAGCCGAGCAAGGTGCCACCACCCTCCACCAGGACACTGGTGATCTCCCTCTTCCCCAGAGCTCTCAATAACTCCTCGAGGTCCACCAAGCCATCCTTTGCCGGCAGCTCCAGCACCTCGGCACCAGCCTCGACCAGTGCCCCGGCCTTCGCCGGCTCCAGAGGCCTGGCTGCTGCCACCAAGGTCTTTCCGGGCTCACGGAGTACCTGGGCGGTGACGGGGATGCGCCCTTGACTATCAACGATCACCCGCATCGGTTCCTTTAGGCTCCCCTCAGCCCCCTGCCCCCTTGCTGTCAGCCGGGGGTCATCGGCGATGACAGTGTTAACCCCGACCATGATGGCGTCAGCGCTTTGGCGCAGGCTATGCACGTAGCCTCTCGCCTGCTCGCCGGTGATCCACTTGGAATCGCCGCTTCTGGTGGCGATCTTGCCATCAAGGCTCATGGCGAACTTGGCACTTACAAAGGGCCAGCCAGTGGTGATGAACTTGATATAGGCCTCGTTAAGCTCTCTTGCCTCCTCCTCACGCTCGCCGACATGGGTCTTGATGCCGGCCTCTTCAAGCTCATCCCTTCCTCGCCCTGACACCGAGGGGTTGGGGTCGATCATGGCCAGATGAACCTCGGCGATGCCAGCGGCGATAATAGCCCGAGCACAGGGCGGGGTGCGGCCGAAATGGCTGCAGGGCTCCAGGCTGACATATATGGTCGCCCCCCGGGCCCTCTCCCCGGCTCGCTCAAGGGCCGCAATCTCAGCGTGAGCCGAGCCCGGCGGCTGAGTATGGCCTTC
This sequence comes from Dehalococcoidaceae bacterium, assembly GCA_030604105.1. GTDB lineage: Bacteria > Chloroflexota > Dehalococcoidia > JAUVWM01 > JAUVWM01 > JAUVWM01. The sequence continues at coordinate 3,782 of JAUVWM010000002.1, read as the reverse complement.
GCTGATGACCAGCCCGTTCTTGACAATCACCGCCCCCACAGCCGGATTGGGGCTGGTATGGCCCAAGGCCAGTCTGGCTAGGCAGAGGGCCCGCTCCATGTGGTCCATGAGCCTGCTTGGCCCTTCAAGGCCTCTCCTCCTTGATGATGCGGCCGCTTAGCACCAGTGCCCTCGGCGAAAAACCGCACAGCCATTCTATCATTTACCCCTCTTGTAGCGCAACCATTGGCTGCTTCCCGGCAGCCAGGAGATGGCTCTACTGGATGGTGTAGGCCATCTGCACCGTGAGTCTGATCTCCATCTCCCCGGGGCTGATGGGGGTGGGAGCAGGAGCTGCCTCTGGCATGGCCATGGCATCGTAGGGCCTGGGAGTGGGGATGTAACCGCCACTCTCGGCGATATAGAAGGGTTTGCCCAGGGTGACGCCGGCGATCTGTGCCATTTGCTGAGCTTTGGCCATGGCATCTTGCATCGCCAGCAGGCGTGCCTCGGTGTACTGGGGGGTGGGATCATCTATGGTGAAGTACAGATTATTGATCCTGGTCAGGTCCCCTCCGGCCAAAGCCACGGCATCGATGATGGGGCCGGCGTTGTTCAGGTCTCTGATCTTGGCCGTCACCATATTGGTCACGCGGTAGCCCTCGAACACCCGCTGATTATCTATCCAGTTCCACACCTCATCGATGCTGAAGCGCTGGGTCTTGATGTCCCGCTCGGCCACCCCGTTATCGCTCAGGACTTCCATAATCTCGTTCATCGCCTGTCTCGCCTGGCGCTGTGCCTGGGCCACGCTCATCTCCTGGGCCTCCACCCCCAAGCTCAGGACGGCGATGTCAGGGACAGCGCTGACCTTCCCCTCCCCACTGACCCAGACTCCCATCGATTGCTGGCTGTCGTTTGGCGACAGGGCCTGAAGGACACGGCCTTCTCCCCCCAGGGGCGCGGGGGCCACGAAGTCGCCTGCCTCCGGCATTGAGTTGGCATTTCCCTTATCGGAGTTGCAGCCAATTGCCACCAGCAGCGGAATTGCCACAACTAAAGCTACAAGTATCAGCAGAACCTTTTTCATCTCGAACCTCCTCTGTCTATTGTCTCTGGCGCGTCCCTGAATGGATACAGGAGCCCCAGGGCTGCTAAATGGCTCTCCTCACATCGCTCTCCACCCCCTTCCTTTTTCTGTGCCAGCTGGCAATCGTTATCCCACCCAGGGCAACGGTGATCCCTAACATAGCTAGCTCGATCTCCCGCACTGGCCAGCGGTATTCCTCATCTTCCGCCGTCACCTCTACCTCAGGCAGGGCCCTAAGGTCGGGAGCCTCGCTTTCCCCCATGGGGAGTGGCGCTGGCTGGGGTGCGCCTTCGGCAAGCATCTCTTGCTGCCTCGGCTCCTCTTTCACGGTGCTCTCTACCCCAGGCTCGGTGGGGTAGATATGAAATAGATCGCCCCCAACCAGAACCGCCAATATCAGGGCGAGGACCGTGGTGGCCAGCCGCAGTCGGCCAAAGGTGACGGGGCGGGGTACCGGCCTGGCCTCGGGGATGGTAAAGGAACGTCGAGGTGTCACCATAGGCACCTGGTGTAACAGGCTGACGACTTCCTGGAGCGAATTGAGCTCTTTCTGACAGGCTTCGCAGCCCATCACGTGGTGCTCCACCATCTTCTGCTCTTCATGGGGCAAGCGCTTATCCAAATAGGATGAGAGCATCCCTTGTATCCTGCCGCACTCTCCCTTTCTCCAGCGTCCCAGCATTGTCCCGGCCTCCGTCCCTCATTTATTCAGACGAAATTGGGAGCCCAAAAGTTCCCCGCGCCGCAACAGGTAGTCGCGTAGATGGGCCCGCCCCCGGCTGAGGCGGGACCTTACCGTGCCCAGGGAGCTCGCCATGGCCTGGGCGATCTCCTCATAGCTTAGACCTTGCAGGTCACGCAGAATGACGGCCAGGCGTTGATCGGGGGGCAGGGTGGCCAGGCCCCTTTGGATCTCCGCAGCCAACTCCCGACGCAGGACGTAGTCTTCGGGGGATTCGCCGCCGCTGGGAAGGGCCTCCAGATCCATCTCGTCTGTGGAGATGGCGGGGCGACGCCTGCGGGCACGGAGCTGGTCCTTACAGGCGTTGGCCACAATGCTAAGCAGCCAGGCTCTAAAATTGCCCTGCCTGAAGCCCCGGATGCCCTTCCAGGCCGAGAGAAAGGCATCCTGAGTGGCATCCTCGGCAGCCTCAACCTGGCCCAGCATGCGCCGGGCTAGGTTATAAGCCTGCCTTTGGTACAGCTCTACGAGCCTGTTGAAGGAATCGAGATCACCTTGTTTGCTGCGCCGGATAAGCTCGGACTCGTCCATAGCTAACCCCAGGGCTATAAGCTTGGTCGATTCTATCAGACCTTGCCTTGAGCGTCCAATGGGCGGCCCCTCCAGGCTGGAAGAAATGGGGTAGATAGGTTATAATCAGTGCGTCGGGAGCGGAAAATGGAGCCGATGCCAAAGGAAGCTGCGACCTCTTCCAGAGAGAAGAGGCTGATGTCTTTGCTTCGCGAGATTGTGGTCATAGTCCTTCTCGCCCTCGTCATCTTCGTGGTGGTGAGCGCCTTGGTGGAGAGCGTTGAGGTCTATCTCGATAGCATGGCGCCTAACCTTGAACCCGGGCAGCGCCTAGTGGTCAACAAAGCGGTTTACTTCCATGTCGATAAGGGGCATTTCCTGAGCTGGTTACCCTTTCTCAAGTCCTATGGCGATGAGCGCTTCCTGTTTCATCCGCCGCGGCGGGGCGAGGTTATCGTGTTTAAACCCCCTTTAGACGACGACCGTGAGTATATCAAGCGGATTATCGCCGTGCCCGGAGACACCGTGGAGATAAAAGAGGGCAAGGTCTACCTGAACGGCGAGCCCATTGATGAGCCCTACATCAAGCAAGCCATCAAGTATACCATGCCCCCGATGCAGGTCCCCCAGGAGGAGTACTTCGTTCTGGGTGACAACCGTAACAACAGCAGCGATTCCCACGTGTGGGGGACAGTGCCCCTGGATAACATAATTGGCAAGGCGTCGCTGAGCTACTGGCCTCTAGGGGAGCTGGGACTGGCCCCCAATCGCTCCATCGAGGCGGCAGCGCCATGACCGGCCCCGGGGAGGTTGAGAGGGTTTTCAAAGAGGCAGGCGCCATACTGGAGGGTCATTTCCAGCTTGCCTCCGGGCTGCATTCCCCCACCTACTGGGAGAAGTTCCGAGTGCTGCAGTACCCTCATTACACCCAGAGACTGTGTGCTCTCATTGCCCACCATTTTCAGCCTGAAAAAGTCCAGGTGGTAGCCGGGCCCACGGTGGGTGGCATTATCATCGCCTTCGAGGTGGCAAGGCAGCTGGGAGTGCGGGCTATTTTCGCCGAGCGGGAGGGTGGAGGTAGAGCCTTCAAGCGCAGCTTCGGCGTTGCCCCCGGCGAGCGGGTGCTGGTGGTTGATGACGTTCTGACCACGGGCAGTTCCATCCGCGACGTAATGGCCGAGGTGGAAATACACGGCGGCAAGGTCGCCGGAATAGGGGTGGTGGTCAATCGCGCCGAAGGCGAGGTAGACTTTGGCGTTCCCTTCTTCTGCTGTCACCGGGCAGTCATCCTCGCCTATGCGCCCGAAGAGTGCCCACTATGTGCCGCTGGAATTCCGCTCCTTAAATTGGGCAGCACCCCGGCGCTGCCCTAGCCTCTTACCCCTGAAATCGGTCTCCCCGGTCCTTTACAAAATACCAGCCTTGCTATAAAGTTGAGTTTCTATAGGGGGACGATGAATT
>JAUVWM010000102.1 GCA_030604105.1 Dehalococcoidaceae bacterium | reverse complement strand
TCCGATGGGGGGAACGGACCTATATCATGGGGATTATCAACCTCACCCCCGATTCCTTTTCCGGCGACGGGCTGGGCGATGACATGGCGGCGGCGCTGGACCAGGCGCGGCGCTTCGCCAGCGAGGGCGCCGACATCCTCGACATCGGCGGCGAGTCCACCCGCCCCGGGTCCGACCCCCTGTCCGCGGATGAGGAGATTCGCCGGGTGGTGCCGGTGCTGGAGCGACTGGTCGCCGAGATACCGCTGCCGATAAGCATAGATACTAATAAGGCGGAGGTGGCGCGCCGCGCCTTGGAGGCCGGTGCCCGGATGATAAACGATGTTTGGGGCCTGAAATATGACCCTGAGCTGGCCCTGGTGGCGGCGGAGAGGAAGGTGCCCCTGGTAATCATGCATAACCAGCGGGGCACCAGCTACGGCGATCTCGTCCCGGAGGTCATTGCCAGCTTAGAGGAGAGCATCGGGATGGCTCTGGGGGCCGGGGTGGCTCGGGAGAATATCATCATCGACCCTGGTATCGGCTTTGGCAAGGCTGTGGAGCACAACCTTGAGATCATGCGCCGTCTGGAGGAGTTCAGGTCGCTGGCTAGGCCCATCCTGCTGGGAACATCGCGCAAGTCGATGATCGGCCTGGTGCTGAACCTGCCTCCTGACCACAGGCTGGAGGGGACTGCAGCCACGGTGGCCTTGGGCATCGCCAAGGGCGTTGACATGGTTCGAGTGCACGATGTGAGCTATATGGTGCGCGTTTGCCGCATGAGCGACGCCATCGTCAGGGGAGGGTCAAGTTGGTGACCGCCTATCTCGGCCTGGGCTCCAATCTGGGGGACCGCCAGGGAAATCTGAGCCAGGCGATTGAGCGCCTATCGCGGAGAGTGAGGTTGGAGCGGGTTTCCTCCCTTTATGAGACGGAGCCCGTGGGCTATCTGGCCCAACCCCGATTTCTAAATGCCGCCTGCCGGGTCTCCACCGACCTCTCCTCGTGGGAGCTGCTGGCCCTGGCCAAGGAGATCGAGGCTGTCCTGGGCCGGGTGCCCGGCTTCCCCAATGCCCCCCGCCAGATCGACATAGACATACTTTTCTACGGCGACCAGGTCATTGAGACGCCGCAGCTGACCGTGCCCCACCCCCGCCTGGCGGAACGGGCCTTTGTCCTGATTCCCCTGGCTGAGATCGCCCCGGAGCTGGTTCATCCGCAAACCGGTCACAGGATCGGCGAGCTGGTGGCCAGGGTGGCAGGAGCTAAGGGTGTGCAAAAATGGAAGATGGGGGCTGGGGGGCCTGTTTCCATCAAGCCTGAAGGGCAAACCTGAAGGGCAAGCCTGAAGGGTAACCGGACGGGGCTAGCCGCGAAGCTCCGGCGGCAGCAGATTGGGTATGGTATCCACGATGGGATAGCGCTCGTCGCACTTCTGGCAGTATAGAGAGCCGGTTACCACCTCTTCCTCCCTCTCCTCATCTACGGCTAGATCGAGAGAGCCCTTGCACAGCGGGCAAGCCAGGATTTCCATCAGATGTTTTTTCATCCATCCTCCCTATCTAAGAATTCTAAACCCTTGACAGCCATCCGTCAACGTGGGGCGCGGCCCGGGCTGCCTTGACAAGTCTGCCCGGCAAGGGTATATTCGATGTAGACCGAAAGTTGAGAGCGAAACTTGGAAGAAGGCTTCTCTCTCCAGGAGAAGCTTTCTGCTAGTTTGTCAGGTATCGGCAGAACATGGGGGAGGGGCCCAGTAGTCGAGTGAAGACCGTTGAATGGGCCGAGGACAAGATCAGGATCATCGACCAGACCAGGCTGCCTGGGGAGCAGGTCTTCTTGGAGCTTGACAGCTACGACGCTGTGGCCGTGGCCATCAAGGAGATGCGTATTCGGGGGGCACCTGCCCTGGGCATTGTGGCCGCCTACGCGATGGCGCTGGGGGCCCAGAGGATTGAGGCCGAAACCAGGGAGGAGTTCCTGGCCCAGCTCCATCGGATCGGCGAGGTTCTCGCCGCCACCAGGCCCACGGCGGTCAACCTCTTCCGAGCTGTGGAAAGGTTGGAGGCGGCGGCGGTGGGCGAGAGCGTGGCCGAGATCAGGTCAGGGCTCATCGGTGAGGCCCGGCGGATAGAGGCTGAGGAGGCGGAGGCCAATAGGCGCATGGGGGCTCTCGGGGCCGGGCTGATTGAGGACGGTTTCACCGTTCTCACCCACTGCAACGCCGGGGCCTTGGCTACCGTCAGCTACGGGACGGCGCTGGGGGTGGTGAGGGCAGCCGTGGAGCAGGGGAAGAGGGTTCATGTCTTTGCCACTGAGACCCGTCCCCTTCTTCAGGGGGCCCGGCTCACCGCCTGGGAGCTGTCTCAGGAAGGCATACCGGTGACCCTGATCGCGGACACGATGACGGGGCATTTCCTGAGCCGGGAGAGGATCAACTGCGTCGTCGTGGGGGCTGACAGGATTGCCGCCAACGGCGATGTGGCCAACAAGATCGGCACCTACAACATAGCGGTGCTGGCTGCGGAGAACAGCGTCCCCTTCTATGTTGCCGCCCCAACCAGCACCATTGACCTCTCTGTGGCATCGGGGGCTGAGATCCCCATCGAGGAGCGCAGCCCGGAGGAGGTCACCCATATTCAGGGGGTGCGTATCGCCCCCCCGGGGGTGGAGGCAGCCAATCCCGCCTTTGATGTTACCCCCCATCGTTATGTATCGGCTATAATTACCGAGAACGGGATAGTGGGCGAGCCCTATGTGGAGCGTTTGCGGAAGATAACCGGCCAGAGGGGAGGCCGCCATGGCTGAGGCCAGGATCGCGGTTATCGGTGGCAGTGGCCTTTACCAGATAGAGGGCCTGAGGGATGCTGAGAAGCTCAAGCCCAAAACGCCTTTCGGCCTGCCCAGCGATGTCATCACCGTGGGCACTCTGGAGGGCAGAAGGGTGGCTTTCCTTCCCCGGCACGGGAGAGGGCATCGCATCAGCCCTACCGAGCTTCCGGTGCCAGCCAATATCTATGCCTTGAAGTCCCTGGGGGTAGAGCTGATCATCTCCATCAGCGCTGTAGGCAGCCTGAAGGAGGAGATCCACCCCCTGGATCTGGTTATCCCTGACCAGCTGATCGATCGCAGCCGGAGCCGGGTGAATACCTTTTTTGGCAGGGGGCTGGTGGTCCATGTTACCTTCGCCGATCCCTTCTGCCCCGTCTTGAGCCAGATTCTCTATGACGCTGCCCAGGGGGTGGGGGCCAGGGTACATAGAGGAGGTACCTATGTGGTCATGGAGGGGCCCCTGTTCTCCACCAGGGCGGAGTCCCATCTCTATCGTTCCTGGGGAGCCAGTGTTATCGGCATGACCGCCCTGCCCGAAGCTAAGCTGGCCCGGGAGGCCGAGATGTGCTATGCCACCGTGGCCTGCGTTACCGATTACGATTGCTGGCACGAGGAGCATGAATCGGTGACCATCGACATGGTTATATCAAACCTGACCCAAAATGTGGACATAGCTAAGAGGATTATAACTCAGGCAGTGATTGATATCCCCCTGGAGAGGGAGTGCGGCTGCGCCACGGCCCTGGAGAACGCCATAATCACCGCCCCGGAGCGCATCCCGCGCCGCACGAAGGAAGACCTGGCCCTTTTGATCGGAAAGTACGTCAGTTGAGGAGATGAGCGGGGTTGACGACGCAGTTCGATTGTCTGGCTACGGCCATAGGCAGCATGCCCCATACCGACCCCGATGAGGCCTGCGGCCTGGTGGCCAGATACCTCCAGATCCCGGCCTGGCCACAGCTGCCCAGGCGCCATCCCAGGGAGAACATGTATCTGCAATTTTTCGACAACTTCCTGGGGCTTGACATGGAGGCCGGGGGGGGTGGCGACGAGTCATCGCTCATTGTCGATATCGGGGACCAGGAGAAGGTCATATACGGGCTGTCCAGGCTGGTCAAGGCGCGCCAGGGGAACGAGATCGAATATGGCAGCTTCGTCACCCCGGACATCGCTCGTGGACTTGATGCCTTCCTCAAGACAGATCTGGGCTCCCCGCTGGCGGTCAAGGGCCAGGTGATCGGCCCCATAAGTTTGGGCCTGGTGGTCACCGATCCCGACCGCCGCCCCATAGTCTACGACGACAACCTGGCCGAGCCCCTGGCCATGCACCTCAGGCTCAAGGCCGCATGGCAGGAGAATGAGCTGAGGCGGCTCTCACGCAATACCATCATCTTCGTCGATGAGCCCTACCTGGCCTCGCTGGGCTCGGCTTTCATATCGCTCCCCGAGCAGCGGGTGAGGGGCCTCTTGGAGGAGGTCTTAGGGGGGATCACGGGGCTGAAGGGGGTGCATTGTTGCGGCAATACCGACTGGTCTCTATTGCTGGATACCTCCATCGATATCCTGAGCCTGGATGCCTATAACTATGCCCAGACGCTCAGCCTGTACCCTGCCGAGGTGAAGGCCTTCTTGGAGCGGGGAGGCGCCATCGCCTGGGGGATTGTCCCCAATGAGGAAAAAGCCCTCGAGAACGAAGATGAGCGCGAGCTTTATGACCGTTTATTGGAGGAGGCCATGGCCCCCCTCACCAGGAAGGGCGTCCGCTTCGAGCAGCTGTTGAGGCAGAGCCTCATCACCCCCTCCTGCGGGCTGGCTGCTCTTTCTCCCGAGGCAGCGAGCAGGGCTTTGGAGCTCCTGGCGAAGCTCTCTCAAAGGCTGAGGGAGCGGTATATATGACCGGGGGGACGGAGATGGAATGCAAGATCGAGGCCAATAAGGCAGATTGCGGCTGCACCTATGAGCCCTGCGAGCGAAAGGGAAGGTGTTGCGACTGCATCTCTTACCACAAGGCTCATGGCGAACTGCCCGGTTGCCTCTTCCCACCTGAGGTGGAGAGGACTTATGATCGATCCATTGCCAGGTTTGTGCAGGCCTGTGGCGGAGGGCGCTAGCCCGGGCCTCAGGTGGAGGCGGTGGCCCTTACTTGCCACTTTGCCACCAAAAGGTTAATATTTAAGAGATGAACAAGAGGAAAAGGGTAGCCCAGCTGAAGCACCGACGCAAGAAGAAGAAGCTAGAGGCGAAAAAGAAGGCCTAGAGGGTGCAACCTGGTGGCAACTGAGGAGTTTGTTGCCAACAAGCAGGCCTATCTCCTCGTCGGCGGACCGGGGGTGGGAAAGACCACCGTCATCAAGGAAGCGGTGGCCAGGATGGAGGGCAGAGCCGGGGGGTTTTACACTGAGGAGATACGGGCCCAGGGCTTGAGGCAGGGGTTCAGGATCGTCACCCTGGACGGGGAGAGTGCCACCCTGGCTCACATGGATATCGGCGGCCCTTATCGGGTGAGCAGGTATGGTGTCGATGTCGACAGCCTGGACAGGGTGGGGGTTCGCGCCCTGAAGCAGGCCGCTCGCGAGCGCGATGTGGTGGTCATAGACGAGATCGGCAAAATGGAGCTGTTCTCAGCCTCTTTCCGAGAGGCTGTCCTGGAAGCCCTGGAGAGTGGCAAGAAGGTGCTGGGCACTATCATGCTTGGCTCCCATCCCTGGGCGGATGAGATCAAAAGGCGCCCCGAGGTAGGTTTGATCCCGATAACCAGGATGAACCGACACCAGGTGCTGGATAAGGTGCTATGCTGTCTCAGGGACCCGTAATAGGAGTGCTGAAGATTATGTCACAGCTGCCGGAGCTGGTCTTGCTGAAGCCGGGTTCCTATCCCCATATCTCGCAGGAGGGGAAGATGGGGACGGTGGCTGTCGCCAGGAGGTATTTCGAGCTTGC
>JAUVWM010000125.1 GCA_030604105.1 Dehalococcoidaceae bacterium | reverse complement strand
GAGGGCTATTTCGTTTTCATAACCACCCCCAATGATCGCTCCCCGACCACTCCGTGGTATCGGGGCATGACGGAGCGAGACCTCGACTTCGGTCTACGAGCTGCGCCGGGGAAGGATGGGGATGAGTTCGTCTTCGTTCAGATAACAGATATCCACCTCGATGGCGAGGAGGAGCATATGGCGATCTTTGAGCAGGCTATAAGTGAGATCAACGACATCGCCCCCGACTTCGTCATCGCCACCGGAGACCTGGTGCGCCAGGCTGACGAAGCCACGATCCCACAGGCAGGGGAATGGTTTGACGCTTACTCCACTTTGACCCGGGATTTTGAGATGCCCATTTACAATGTAATCGGAAATCACGACGTTGTCGGCATATATCATGGGCAGGTTGCTGAGACTGAGCCGGGGTATAACGAGGAGATGTACCGTGATCGCTTGGGCCCCACTTACTATTCCTTCGACTGGGCTTCATATCACCTCCTTATCCTGGATCCAAATGAACTGGTCGATGGACGGCAGGTTTATCGCATACCGGACTCACAGCTGGAGTGGCTGCGACAGGACTTGGCTCACAGGCAGGGGAAGCCGCTGCTGGTCTTCTTCCATGAGCCGACTACGTCCTGGGAGAACCGCGCCCAGGTTCTGAGTCTGCTGGAGCAACACCAGACGACGATGTTCTCCGGGCACTGGCACTTCGATGTCTTGATGGATAGCTATGGCATCCCGGAGCAGGTCACAGGCGCTCTATGCGCGGAGTGGTGGCGTAGCCCTGGCGCCGATGGCAGCCCTTTTGGCTATCGCATTGTCGACGGTGACGGTGAGGTTATCTCCACCTTCTTTAAGGGGATTGGCGAGGAAAGGGCGATAGACATCGTCTCTCCCGGCGCAGTGACGAGCGGGGGGACAGCATTGACCGCCCGGCTCTATACTGAGCATGGCGCGATCCAGGAGGCGTCTTATTCAGTCGATGGCAGCGAGGCGGTTGCCATGCAGATCGAGGGAAGAGCGGTGTGGGATATCGCCACCGCGCTGTGGGACACCTCCCAGTTGGCTGCAGGCTATCATACTATCGCCATAGAGGCCAGGGACGAGGAGGGAACCTTCTCTCGGGAGGTAGAGGTCAAGGTCAGCGGAGACGAGATCGTGCCTATAAGTGAGCTTATCTCCCATTTCGAGGCCTATCGCGGGCAGTATGTAAACGTAGAGGGTGAGGTGGCCTTTGCCGCCATGGGGCCGCCTTATGCCGAGGAGGGAACCGGCGCTATTGTGATATCAGATGAAACTGGCGTCATGGTGATGGTCACCGGGGAAAGCATCTCCCCCCTCCCACCAACCTTGGCCGCGGGCGACTTGATCAGGGTGAAGGCGCTGCCCCTGCAGTACAGTGTGGAATTTCTGGAAACGAGCAAAGAGTTTGGCATGATCCAGCAATACGCTTCCCTGCTGCCGGAAGGCTTGCTTGTGGGTGATGAGGCTGGACCTCAAGCGGTAAGGATAATAATGCTGCTCAGCGGCGATGATATCCAGTTTTCTCCAGGGGGAAAATCTACACGGTAGAGCCTTCGATAGGGGCGGCTTTCCTCTGGCCTTGTGGCCACAGGCAGCGAGGTTCGCTCGCAATTCGGGCGAAGGGCTTGACATCTCGTAGCCAGCAAGTATTATACTTCTATCCACCGGATTCTCGATTTGCTCCCTGCAAAGGCAGGGACCCTTCTTATAGGGCAAGGTGCCTTATCCTCTAGAATCGCGGGTAGGGGCTAGCTTCGCGTTAGTCCCCTCACATGAGCCCAGGCTGGGCAATTCTCAGGGTCATGGAGCCAGCACATAGCTTTGTTGGCGTGACCGGTATCTCGGTGGCCCCCATATACTTCACCGCCGTTACCTCCGGACGGTATTTGGGGTGGATTGCCTGCGGCATCTCCCCGTTGAGGCGGGGGCTCATTCGGAGGTAAGCAAGCCTGATGGAGGTGTGAAGGATGGTTAAGCGGGTCGGCATACCTGAGAGATGGGACATGGAGGTCGATGTGGTCTCCGTCGGCTCAAGCAGCGGCGGACTGGTCGCTGCCATCATGGGCCACGATCTGGGCCTGAGCACGGTACTGCTGGAAAAGTCGGATGCCCTGGGCGGAGGTACCGCCCTGTCGGGAGGCCAGATCTGGATACCATACAATCACCATATGCTGGAGATGGGCCTCACGGATTCCCGGGAGGAAGCTCTGACCTATATACGCCGTGTCAGCATGGGGCGCCACGACGAGGGGATTTTGGCCGCTTACTTGGACAATGGCCCGGAGATGATTCGCTATATAGAGGAGCATACCCCATTGAAGCTGGCGGTTCACCCCAGCCCTGACTACTACGCGGATCTCCCCGGCGGGAAGATCAATCGCAGGCTGTGGCCAGACCCGGAGCTGATGACGCCGATGCTGACGGAGGCGGAGAAGACGCAATCTTTGCTCGGCAAGGTGCGGCGTGACCCTGTTCCATTCTTTATGGGCATGCGCGATCTGTGGTCCGAGGGGAGGGGCCTTGTTGGCCCCCTGGTCCTGGCCTGCGGCGAGCGGGGCATCGACATGCTCACCAATATCCGGGCCAGGCAGCTAATAGTCCAGGATGGCAGGGTCGTAGGCCTGCGCGCCGAGCGCGGGGGGCGCGACTTTTTCGTCAGGGGCAAGAAGGGAGTTCTGCTGGCTACCGGAGGCTACGAGTGGAACGAGGAGATGTGCAAGAGATTCATGTACGGCACCGCGTTACGTGCCTACACGCCACCCTCCAATGAGGGAGATGGCCATATCATGGGGATGGAGGTCGGCGCAGCGGTCGCTCTTATGGATCACTCCATATTTCAACCCGTTGTCCACTACCGTGGTGAGGAGTTCGATGGCAAGCCACTTTACCGCGGTATCGCCTATGGCTGTCCGGGTATGATCCTGGTGAACCGCCATGGCAGGCGTTGCTGCGATGAGTCGTTCTATCCAGACATAGGCAGGGCATTCGTCGCCTATGATAAAGTCAGCTCGCAGTTGGCCAATGTGCCGATTTTCTGGATAGCCGATCAAGCCCTCATGGATCGCACGGGTATGAGTTACCTTGTCACGGACACGGAAATGCCTGACTGGCTCCGTCGAGCTGATACCTTGCCGGGGCTGGCTGAGCAGTTGGGCCTCCCCCCCGATGACCTGGCGGAGACGGTGGAGGGGTTCAACAGCTTCGCCCGGGATGGGCGCGACCCCGACTTCCACCGGGGGGAGAGCGCCTATGACCGCTATTTTGGCTCCTCGATCAGCAGCATTTTCGCTCCTTCCTCTACCCTGACCCTGCCCAATACCGCCCTGAGCCCCGTGGAGGAGCTGCCCTTTTATGGGTGCCAGCTCCACCTGGGCACGGTGGGTAACCTGGGAGGACTGGTAATCAACGGCAATGCTCAGGTGATAAACGCCCAGGGGGAGGTTATACCAGGCCTGTACGGCACCAGCAATACGGCAGCCCACCTATCTCACGGCTTCAGCTACGACAGCGGCTCCAGCCACGGCAAGAGCATGATTTTTGGCTATCTCGCTGCCCGGCACATGGCGCGTGGCGGGAAACGGTCGTCGTAGTGGCAGGGCTCCATACTAAAATGAAATGAGTAGTTCGGAAAGGCGGTGGTTATCATGGCTGATCTGGCTGAGTTGGAGGCAAGAATAAGGCATTTGGAGGATATCGAGGCCATCAAGAGGCTGAAACACAAGTATTTTCGTTGCCTTGACAGCAAGCTGTGGGACGAGATGGCGGAGTGCTTCGCTGAAGATGCAACCACAGATTATGCCGACGGAAAGCTCAAGTTCCAGGGTGTAGAGGCAATTATGCGGTTCCTTAAGGAGGCCATGAACCGGGCCACTCTTCTCACCATTCATCAGGCCCATCATCCCGAGATTGAACTAACGAGCGACACGACAGCCAAGGGTGTATGGGAATTCTATGACTATTTGATTGATGTGCAGGCAAATGCATCGATAAGGGGGGCGGCCTTCATTCACGAGGAGTATGTCAAACAAAAGGGCGAGTGGAAGATAAAATCCACAGGCTATACCCGCATCTTTGAGGAGGTTTGGGACAGGGGGGAGGCCAAGAGCCTGAACCTCACAGCAGCCAGACGATTTCCATGGTTGGAATAGCCGGTATGAGAACTGAGGCCTTAGATGTCAGGATGCCGTAGGCCCTTTCCGGGGCCCGGAAGTTATGTCGAGCCCGTCTGAATGGTTGATCCACCGTCAACCGTAAAGTCCTGACCGGTAATGTACTTGCTCTCGTCTGAGGCGAGGAAGACCACCATGTCGGCTATATCCTCGGGTTCCCCTATCCTTTGCAGAGGGATCCCGGACTGCCAATGCTTTGTCAGTTCCGGGAATATCTCTAGATAATGCAGCAGCGGTGGTGTCCCAATGATGCCGGGCAAGATGCAGTTGACCAGTATCCCATGCTGGCCCAATTCCACGGCAATAGCCCTGGAGAAACTCAGCATCGCGCCTTTGCATCCTGAGTAGACAGCCATCCTCTCCACCCCAACCCTGGTGATAGCTGAGGCTATGTTGATGATCCTGCCCCCCTTCTGCTC
>JAUVWM010000090.1 GCA_030604105.1 Dehalococcoidaceae bacterium | reverse complement strand
TCGCCCTTTTTAACCATACGGGAACGAGCCAGGTCCCTTCCGTAGCAACGCTGACAGATACCCCGGCGCGTCTGGCAGCCCAGGGGCGACCTGACATAAACCCGGGTGATGCCGGCATCAACGATCTCCTTGGCCTTCTCCTCGTCGATCTCCTCATTGCGGTTGGCGACGATCTTCCTGCCCTTGGGCCGGGTGAGCTTTGCCGCCACCAGGCGTCCCACCAGGCGCTCAGCGAGGGGAGGCATAAGGCCCTTGTCCTCGGGCTCAGCCAGCCAGACGCCGCCGGTGGTGCCGCAATCCTCCTGAAGCACGATAACGTCCTGGGCCACGTCGATGAGGCGCCGCGTGAGATAGCCGCTGTCCGAGGTTCTGAGCGCGGTATCGGCCAGCCCTTTGCGCGCCCCGTGGGTGGAGATGAAGTATTCCAGCACCGACAGCCCCTCGCGGAAGCTTGACTTGATGGGGAAGTCGATTATCCTGCCCGAGGGGTCGGTCATAAGGCCCCGCATCCCCGCCATCTGCCTGATCTGAGCGATATTCCCCTTGGCCCCGGAGGTGGCCATGGCATAGATCCCGCCATACTGCTGGAGCGACTTGTCGATGGCTTCAGTGATCTTATCCGTGGTACCGGTCCACACCTGCACCGCCGTGGTGTAGCGCTCATCCTCGGTGATGAGGCCGCGCCGGTACTGGCTTTCGATCACGGCGATCTTCTCCTCGGCCTCCTCAAGGAGCTTGGCCTTGCTCTCGGGCACCTTCATGTCGTGGATGGTGATGCTGGTACCTGACTTGGTGGCATAATGAAAGCCCAGCTCCTTGAGGTTATCGAGGACAACAGCGGTGCCCTCATTCCCCAGCAGTTTATAGCAATCGGCCACTATCCGCTTCAGGACCGTCTTATCCACCAACTCGTTTATGAACCTCAGATCTTCAGGCAACACCTCGTTGCAGATGATACGACCGATGCTGGTCTTGAGGGGCAGCCCGTCCCCCTTCCGATCCCTGACCTCGATCTCGGCCCCGAGCTCGATAATGCCCAAATCGTAGGCCAGCCTGGCCTCTTCAAAGCTGCCGAAGATCGTCCCCTCACCCCTGGCCCCCTCTTTCACAGCGGTCAGATAGTAACAGCCGAGGACCATATCCAGGGTTGGGGCCACTACCGGCTCGCCGCTGCTGGGAAGCAGCATATTATGGATGCTGAGCATTATCTGCCTGGCCTCGCGCACTGCGGCCTTGGAAAGGGGCACATGGACTGCCATCTGGTCCCCGTCGAAGTCAGCATTGAAAGCGGCACATACCAGGGGATGGACCTGGATAGCGCTGCCATCGATGAGCACCGGCTCGAAGGCCTGTATGCTGAGCCGATGCAAGGTGGGCGCTCGATTGAGGAGCACCGGGCGCTCTTTGACCACGTCCTCCAATATGCCCCACACCTCCGGCTTAGCCCTCTCCACCAATCTGCGGGCGCTCTTGATATTATGGGCGGAGCCATCCTCCACCAGGCGACGCATGATGAAGGGTTTGAACAGCTCCAGGGCCATGCGCCTGGGAAGCCCACACTGGTGAAGCTTGAGCTCAGGGCCAGCCACGATGACCGACCGCCCACTGTAGTCCACTCGCTTGCCCAGAAGGTTCTGGCGAAAGCGCCCCTGCTTGCCCCGGAGCATGTCAGACAGCGACTTCAACTTGTGATTGCCGTTGGCGGAAACAGCTCGCCCCCGCTTCCCGTTATCGATAAGGGAATCCACCGCCTCCTGAAGCATGCGCTTCTCATTGCGAATAATGATCTCCGGCGCCCCCAGCTCCAACAGGCGCCGCAAGCGGTTATTGCGATTGATCACCCGCCGGTACAGATCGTTGAGGTCGCTGGCGGCAAATCTGCCCCCATCCAGCTGAACCATGGGCCTGAGATCGGGGGGCAGCACGGGAAGGATGGTCAAGATCATCAACTCTGGCTTATTGCCGCTGCGGCGCAGGGCCTCAATCACCCGCAGCCTCTTGCTGGCCTTCTTGCGGCGCTGGCCTGAGGTGGACTGGATCTCCTGGAGCAGGCTGTCACGCAGCTTCTCAAGGTCAATGCCTTTGAGGGCCTCAAGGATAGCTTCAGCCCCCATGTTGGCCTGAAAGACAGGGCCATATCTCTGTTTAAGCTCATGATACTTGCTCTCAGTGAGCAGGGCCCGGGGACGAAGATTCTCCACATCATCAAGTCCGGCCTTAAGCCCCGCTGCCTCCCCGGCGAGCTGGCGCCGGAGCTGGTTTACCTTCTCCATCAGCTCCTGCCTTATCTTCTCCACCTGGGCGTGCAGCGGATCGCTTTCGGTCTGGCGGCGGCTACGGAAGCTGTCCTCAATCTCCGCGATCTTGCCCTCGGCCACCTGGCTCACAAGCGTGGCATGGGAGTCATCGATGGTGGCGCCCCGGGGAACTACGGTTGCACCCTCAAAGGTTATCTCCTCTTCAGCCTCCTGGCCAGCCTTGTCCCTGAGCTCGCCCTCAAGGGAGGCGACCAGGGCCTTTACCTCATCCAGGGCCTTTCCCAGCTCCTCATCCAGACGCTGGTTCGGCGTCTGCCAAGCCGACTCAATTCGCTTTACCTCTTCACCGGCCTTGGCCTCGATCTGGGCGATCTCATCCACCACCACCTGCCCCCGCGCGGTGAACTCATGGGCGTGATCCTCCCGAAGCTGCTGGGAAATCCGGTCACGTGCCGCCTCGTCCACCTGGGTGACGATGTACTGGGCGAAGTAAATGACCCTCTCTAGACTGCGCGGGGAGAGGTCGAGGAGCAGCCCCACCCTGCTCGGTGATCCCTTGGCAAACCAGATATGGCTCACCGGGGCCGCCAGCTCGACATGCCCCATGCGCTTGCGACGAACATCGGAACGGGCCACCTCGACCCCGCATTTATCGCAGATGATGCCTTTGTAGCGCACCTTCTTGTACTTGCCACAATAGCATTCAAAGTCCTTGGTGGGACCGAAGATCCTCTCGCAGAAGAGCCCGTCTTTCTCCGGCTTCAGGGTGCGTTAGTTTATGGTCTCCGGCTTGGTCACCTCGCCGTAGGACCAGCTCCTGATCTGTTCCGGCGAGGCCAGGGAGATACGAACCGCATTGAAATCGTTAACCTCTAGCACCTGTCAACTCCCCTCGAATTCTAAGGTGTCTATTCCCAGCCTGGGCACCTGCGTGACTTCCTCCTCGGCAAAGGTCACCTTCTCCTCGTTCTCATTGAGCACCTCCACGGCAAGCCCCAGGCTTCGCAGCTCCTGGACCAGCACCTTGAAGGATTCAGGCACGCCGGGTTGAAGTATGTCCTTGTTCTTGACGATTGCCTCGTAGGTCATGCCCCGCCCGGCCACATCGTCTGACTTGACGGTCAAGAGTTCCTGAAGGATATGGGCGGCACCATAGGCCTCCAGCGCCCAGACCTCCATCTCGCCGAAGCGCTGTCCCCCAAACTGGGCCTTGCCCCCCAACGGCTGCTGGGTAATCAGGGAGTAGGGGCCGGTGGAGCGGGCGTGGATCTTGTCCTCAACCAGGTGGATGAGCTTCATCATATAGATGTTGCCCACAGCCACCGCCTCGTCGAAGGGCTCGCCGGTGCGGCCATCGTAGAGCACGGTCTTGCCGAAAATCGGGGGGCAGAGCCCCTGCTGGCGATACATCTCTTCCACCAGTCGCTCCAGTTCCTCCAGGCTCAGGTGAGAGTTGGCCTCTCCCAGGTCTTCAAGCCAGAGCCGCAGACAGGCCTCCCGCGCCATGCCGGGATACTGGTCACTGAATATCTTCTCCCCGTCGTAGCCTTGGGCGCTGAGCCAGGTCTTGGCCAGCTCCAATTGTCTGCCGTCCTGCCCATCCTCGGGGTTGGGGTTCACCGCCCCTGAGCGCTGGGCTATCCAGGCCTGGGCCAGGGCATCCTCAATAGCCCGGCCGTCGGCACCATCGAACACCGGAGTCAGCGCCCTGAAACCCAATATCTCCGCCGCCCAGCCCAGGTGGGTCTCCAGAACCTGCCCGATATTCATTCTGGAGGGAACACCTATGGGATTGAGGATGAGCTCCACCGGCCGGCCGTCGGGCAGGAAGGGCATGTCCTCCACAGGCAGGATACGGGCGATGACGCCCTTATTGCCATGCCGCCCGGCCACCTTGTCCCCCACCGCTATCTTCCGCTTCTGGGCCACCCACACCTGCACCAGTTGATTGACCCCGGCCGGCAGCTCATCGTGGCCCTCACGGGAGAAGACCTTGACTTCGATCACCTTACCCTGCTCGCCGTGGGGCACCTTCAGGGAGGTGTCCCTCACCTCTCGGGCCTTCTCGCCGAATATGGCACGCAGCAGCTTCTCCTCGGCCGTCAGCTCGGTCTCGCCCTTAGGCGTGATCTTGCCCACCAGAATATCGCCCGGCCTCACCTCGGCGCCAATGCGTATGATCCCGGTCTCATCCAGGTCGCGCAGGCTCTCCTCACCCACATTGGGTATATCCCTGGTGATCTCCTCCGCCCCCAGCTTGGTATCCCGGGCCTCCACCTCATGCTTCTCGATATGGATGGAGGTGAACTTATCTGCCCTGACCAGGCTCTCGCTGATGATCACCGCATCCTCAAAGTTATAGCCCTCCCAGCTCAAAAAGGCGCAGAGCACGTTATGTCCCAAGGCCAGCTCCCCCCGGTCCGTGGCCGAACTATCTATCAAGATCTGCCCTGCCTCAACCCGGTCGCCCTTGTCCACCACGGGGCGTTGATTGGTGCAGGTCCCCTGATTGGTGCGCACAAATTTGCCCAATGGGTAGACGTGCTCCTCGCCATCCTCTCCCCGGATCGTTATCTGTGAGCTTGAAACCGAGATCACCTCTCCATCGTCCTGGGCATAGATAACCTGACTGCTGTATCGGGCTGCCTGCTGCTCCATGCCGGTGGCCACCAGCGGGGTCTCGGGGCGGAGCAGGGGCACTGCCTGGCGCTGCATGTTGGAGCCCATCAGGGCGCGGTTGGCATCGTTATGCTCCAAGAAGGGGATCATGGCGGTGGCCACGCTGACTATCTGCTTGGGCGATACATCCATGAAGGATATCTTGCCCGGAGCCTCCCTAAAGTACTTGTTGGCCCGCCTCACCTCCACCTTATCGTCGATGAATTGACTTTTGGGGTCGAGCCGCGCATTGGCCTGGGCGATGGTATGGAGGTCCTCCTGATCGGCGGACAGGTACACGATCTGGTCGGAGACGAAGGGCACCACCTTGATCGCTTTGCGGCCCAGGCGAGCCAGCTGCCGGGCGATCTCTGGCGTGACCAGGGTCCTGGCCTCGACCCGCACCTTGCCCTTGCTGTCGGTCACTGGCTCCGAGATCACCCTGCCCACCAATTCCTCAGGGCTATTGCTCACCTCGGTGATAACCTGGCGGTAGGGTGTCTCTATAAAGCCGTATTCATTGATCACGCTATAGGTGGCCAGGGAGCCGATGAGCCCGATATTGGGGCCTTCCGGCGTCTCGATAGGGCAGATCCTTCCGTAGTGGGAGTGATGGACATCCCGGACATCGAAGCCGGCGCGCTCGCGGGACAGGCCCCCCGGGCCCAGCGCCGAGAGACGGCGCTTATGGGTAAGCTCAGCCAGGGGGTTGGTCTGGTCCATGAATTGCGATAGCTGTGAGCTGCCGAAGAACTCCCTCATGGCGGCCATCACCGGCCGAACGTTTACCAGAGCGCCGGGGGTGGCTGCCTCCAGGTCTATGATGCTCATCCTCTCCCTTACCACCCGTTCCAGACGCAACAGCCCGATACGGAACTGGTTCTGAATCAGCTCGCCCACAGTGCGCACCCGGCGATTGCCCAGATGGTCGATATCATCGGCGCTATCCGCCTTGTTATTCACCATGATGATATGGCGTACAATCTCCACCAGGTCCTCTTTGGTGAGAACACGCTGGTCCAGGGGCAGATCCAGCCCCAGCCTTTTATTGAGCTTGTAGCGACCGACCTTGCCCAGGTCATAGCGCCGCGAGTTGAAGAAAAGGTTGTTTATCAGGGTACGGGCGTTATCCGGGTTGGGCGGGTCTCCGGGACGCAGTCGCTTATAGATGTCGATCAGGGCTTCCGCCTGGTTCCTCATCAGAGGCTCCCGTTCCAGGGTTACCCTGATATAGGGATGCTCAGGGGAGATGTCCACCCCCTCGAAGAGCTCCTGGAGCTCATCATCG
>JAUVWM010000022.1 GCA_030604105.1 Dehalococcoidaceae bacterium | reverse complement strand
CATCTTCTAATATTGAGCGGTGTCTAATGAGAAATCCTATTCCCTAAAAGGTGACCAATCCATCCACCGGGTTGTTAACTGGTGAGCGTCTATGTTCCAGTCGGGCAATATAGGGCTGCCTTTGGCATCCGCCAGCACCAGGTCGAACAATCTCTTCACGACCTCCGGCTTGCCTTTGGCGATGTTTTGGCGCTGCTCCGGGTCACTGCCCATATCGAATAGCTGGGCCTCGTCCCCCGTGGTGCGACAGATGAGGACATGCTCATCGTCGCAGGCCCACACATTCAGAACATACCCACAGGTCGCATAGTCGCGAACCTTGGCTCGCTTGCTTTCCACAATAGGCATCAAATCCTTACCGTCCAGCTCATAGAGCGGGCTTACACCAAGGAAATTGAGCATGGTAGGGCAGATGTCCTGGTGCTGCACAAGAGCGTTGCTTCTCTTACCGGCACCGATGCCTTGGGGATGTCGAATCATTAGGGGACTGTTCATTAACTCCGAATACATCGCTGCTGGAATCTTGCCTGATACCCCGTGTTCGCCCAGTTGATGACCATGGTCGGATGTGAGGATGAACAGTGTGTCATCCAGCAGGCCCAGCTGTCGCACTTTGTCCATGAATCTGCCAAACCAGGTATCCACCATAGTCACCGCGCCGGCGTACAGGGCGCGCATGTGCGCGAGTTCCTTGTCAGAGAGGAGTTTCGTGGGACCATAGTACGGCCTGATCACTTCCAAGCCCCGGTATCCCGGATCATAGAGGTCAACATACTTGCGGGGCGGGTCAAAGGGCTCGTGGGGATCGAAGCAGTCTATGTATAGGAAGAAGGGGTCTTTCGCTTCGCGGCTATCCTCCAGCCACTCAATTGCATTGCCGAACAGTCTTGGGGCAAAATAATCCTCTTCGGCCTGCCACTTTGCGCGAACACTCAGATAATCCTTCAGCATCAAAGTCTCCCAACTATTCTTCATCCAGGGGGGCACAAAGCGGTCCAGGTCAAACTTGTCAGCCAGAGCTGGGACGCCATAAGAGTCAGCTTCATGTCCCCTGACAAAATCCCAGTGGCGAAACCCGCGGTTGTAATTCATTGCCGGTGTCATAAACATTGGCCCCGTGGAAGTGATCATGGCAGTGCGATAACCTGCACTTGCCAGAAGCTCCGCCAGTGTCACCTGGTCCCAGGGGATTGGCTCCCAGCCTGGCATTACTGCCCGTGGCACTGCTAGAAAGGTACTTGACCCAAAAAGAACCCAGGATTCAACTGCAGGAAACACTTTAGTGAAAGGAAATGTGCGCATTCCAGTGTGGAGGGCACGGCGCACCTGTAGAGTGGGCAGGGACTCCTCGACAGCGCGGTCGAAGACCATGCTTTCCTCAGCCAGCCGGTCCATGTTTGGAGTCTTTATCCATTTGTTCCCATAGCAGCCTAGGTGGTCTCTCCGCAGGGTGTCAATCATTACCAGAATGACATTCATGTGGTCCTCCTCTGGGGCATGAGTTCTTGAAGGGTTTCTGCCGGTTATCGCCCTATATCAACTGGTGTGGCTATGGTAGACACCTGCCCGTTGGCTGTTAAGGGCTTCAACTGTAAATCGTCAGCGAAAATGGCACAGTTTTAAGGCTTAAATTAGTGGATGACGTGCCCCCCAAAAACCAGTCCAGGTAAAATGTTAGACTTGGACAAAGCTCTAGCCACGGATGTCGCCAAAAAGAAGTCCTTTTCGAGCGCCCACTTTGCCGGCGCAGAATTCCGGCTAGGCCCGGTACACCTTGCAGAGCAGGGCGCGGGTAGGCCAGCCCCCGGTTAGCTGATCGCAGGAATCGATCTCGTCGAGGGTGATCACGTTGGCATTCGACTCCCAAACCCCACCCAGCGACGGCTCCTTTGCCGGTTGTTTAGGAAACCACCACCCGTGCTCGGCATTGACCACGTTGCGCAGGATGCCGGGGTTGAGCCTGGCCTTCTGCTTGATCCGGCCTCTCCTGGTCTCGATATAGGCCCAGTCACCGTCGCTGATCCCCAGTTCACGGGCGGTCTCAGGATGGATGTCCATCAGGGGATCGGGATGCTTCTCCCGAGTCCCTATGCCCCATTGCCTCCAATCGGAGTGGTACATGGGCATGAACCTGCCCCCGGTGTTCAGAATCAGGGGATAATCTTTGGCAACCTCAGGCGTCCTGACGGGGCTCTCCGGTGGCTCCTCGTAGAAGGGAAGAGGGTCATATCCCAGCTTCTCCAGGGCGCTGCTATAAAGCTCGACCTTGCCTGAGGGCGTGGGGAAGCCCGTCTCCTCATACACGTGCTTTACCAGCCGGCCATCCTTCTCCTTGAAATCGAGCATGGACGGGGGGAAGAACACCATTTGCTCCACCAGCTCCTTGAAGGTGAGCCCCATCGGCCTCAACCGGTACTCGCTCACCTCCTCCAGCGTCTTCCAGGACCAGTACTCCTCCTGGCCCATCTTCAGGGCCAGAGCGCGCCAGAACTCGTAGACATCCTTTCGCTCTCCCAGCGGAGGGATAGCCCTCTCTCCCCCGTAGAGGATGCTGCCGAAGTCAATGAAGTTGCTGCAGAGAACCCTTTCCATCCAGCTGGCAGCGGGAAACACGTAGTCCGCGAGCTGGGCGGTAGGCGTCATCCAGAACTCCTGAACGACCAGGAGGTCCAGGTTGGGGCTCTTCAGCGCCTCATGAACCAGCTTGAGATTAGCTCCCCACTGCATTGGGTTTGAGTTCCAGCAGAAAAGGGCCTTGATAGGATACGGCTTGCCGCTGAGGATGGTACGCCACAGCATCGGCGAGCTGGCCGCTATCTGGACCTCATAGGGAGCGGGGGCGCCGTAAACCTTCTCAATGGGCCCGGCGCTCACCTCATAGCCACGAAGGGACATGAGCCGGCAGACATCGGAGCCCAGCTGTTTACGCCGCTGCTCCGGGGAGAGCTTCTCAAGGAGTCCCAGCTGTGAGCCGGTGATGAACGCTCCTCCATTTATCTTCTCCCCCGGGCGCATGAGCAGCTCACCGCCGAGGATGTCTATATTGCCCGTTATCGCCCGCAGGATGACCCTGGCCTGCTCTACCGTGGTGCCATTCAGACCTATTTGATCGGTGCTGACAGCAATGGGCATGCAGGCGGGCTTGATTGTGGCGTACATCCTGGCCGACCGGGTGATATCGTCGGGCCTTAGCCCGGTGATCTCGGCGACCCTCTGCGGCGGGTACTCCTGAACACGCTCGACGAGCTTGTCGAAGCCCACGGTCCAGCGCTCGACGAAGTCCTTGTCATAGAGCCCCTCGTTTATGATAACGTTGAGCCAGCCCATGGCCAGGGCGCCATCGGTGCCCGGCCTCAGCTGCAGCCATATGTCAGCCGCTTCGGTAGTCTTAGTGCGCCTGGGGTCGATCACGATGAGCTTTAACCCCCGCTCCCGCTTCTGCCTGGTGATCGTGATCCAGTTTCTGCGAGATGACTCGGCGAAGTTGTTGCCCCCGCATACGATGCAGTTTGCCCGCTCCATATCCGCTGAGATAGAGAGGATATCTCCGGTTACGGCGCGACTGATTACCATCTTGTTGCAGTCGCAGATGACCCCGGGGTGGAATACGTTTTGAGGACTGCCAAACAGGCTGAAGAATCGCGCCCGGTGCCAGTAGTCGTTGCCTCTGACGGTGCCCTCGAAGGCGCCCAGGGCCTCTGGCCCGTACTTCTCCCTTATCCCTTTCAGTTTGCTTGCTATATCATCCAGTGCCTGGTCCCATGTCACCCTCTGCCATTTGCCCTCGCCTCTTTCGCCGACTCTCTTCAGCGGATGCATGAGCTGGTCCGGGTGGTATAGCCAGTTTATGGCCAGGCGATTTCTCTCGCAGGTGAAGCCCCGGCTTATGGGGTGCTCCGGGTTCCCTTCTATCTTTACAATCCTGCCCTCCGTGACGTGCACCAGCACACCACAGTACATGTGGCAGAACTGGCAGGATGTTCTCTTGATCTCCGTTTGCTGACCCAATGCGTTACCTCCTCAAGCCTTAAGGGGGGCGTTCCTACTCTTCTTGGCAGCAATACTACGAGATATAGCCGTTTTGTGTCAAGCTCGCTTTGAGCTCCGGGCAGCCCGTGGCATCCGGGCGGCTTCATTAAAGGGGGCTCTGGGAAGGGTTCTCTGGCGGGAGCTGGCTTCGGGCCTGCTGGAGGCCTTGACAGCCAGCCAACGGGGACTCTAACATGGCCACACTGGTTGATATGGGATGGTTCAGCTTTGGGGGGAAATGCTATGGAGCGAATCGTCATCGGGTTGCTGCAGCCAGAGGAGATTCTGGAAGCTTCCGCATTGCTGGGCCGTGCAATGTGTACCAACCCGGTCCATGTGGCCGTCTTCCAGGGCCAGGGTGAGAAGGAACGCCGCTGCCTGGAGGCCATGTTCCGGCTGATGCTAAAGCATGCGCCGGGCCGAGTGCTGTTGGCCAAGGACAGCGAGCGGATTGTCGGCGTTATGAGGCTGGTTGAGGCACCGCGCTGCTACCCATCGCCTGTACAGCGCCTGATACAGATGTCACTCATGCTCACGACGCTCAGGGGCAAGCTGCCGCGAGTGCTGAGGTGGCTATCCATCTGGGCAAAGCATGATCCCAAGCAGCCGCACTGGCACCTCGGACCGCTGGGCGTCCTGCCGGAGAGACAGGGGCAGGGCATCGGCAGCCGGCTGCTGGAGAGCTTCTCGGAGCATCTGGGCCAGCTTCAGGCGGCGGGCTACCTGGAGACGGACAGGCCGGAGAACGTCCGCCTCTACGAGCGCTTCGGCTTCTCGGTGACTGGCGAGGCACCGGTGTATGGCGCGCGCAGTTGGTTTATGTGGCGCCCCCCACCTCAGGACGCTCCGTAACCGAGTGGTATGGTTTGCCTCTCAATCGACTGAAGGCCACCCCTCCACACCCCGAAATGCTTTCCCGAAGTGATCGTCCATCGGTATCCAGTCGGTGACGGCAACAAGGTCGGTCTTGGTGTACTGCTTGATCTTCATGAACCTGTTGGCTATTCTCCGGTCCGGCCCCCAGCTCACCTCTTTGAAGGCGCCCAGGCTATCGACGTTCTCGAGCTTCTGGAAGGCATTGTACAGGGCCTCGCCGTTTATGTTCTCCCGGCCGACGTCCACTACGGCCTGGTGGATGACGGCTTTGAGGATCTCTATCAAGACAGGGGTCATCACAAAGTCGGCCACGCGGGTCTCGCCCTCGGCCCACTTGTAGATGGTGTCCTGAACCTGGAAGGCCTCAACCCCGCTTGTCCGCGGCTCCATGTCGCTGACCTCATACAAGCCCTCAGCATCCTCTCCCACAATCTCCAGCACATCGTAGGGCTCGCCGGAATAGCCGCGGATGAACTTTACGTCGTCCCACATGTCCACGGCCTTGGCGTCCCGTATCACGAGCACCGCGTCCGAGGTAACGGCGTTGAACCAGAGGTAATCTACCCCCGCATCCCTCAGGCCCAGGAGCTGCGGGCGCAGGTCCAGGGCCCCCTGCGCAAATGTCCTCTCCACGACGTCGACACCGTGCTCCTCAGCCCAGTCGTAGCCGCCGGCCATCTTGTGCCCATTGCCCCAGGGGTTGTCCCAGTGCAGGGTGCCCAGCTTGGGCCTTCCCGTTTTCCCCGAGGCCTCCCAGTCATCGAGGATCCAGCGGATGGCGCCGGTGAACAGGTTGGAGTCAACTCCATAAAGGGCGAAGAACATCCCCAGCGGCGGTTCGTAAAGGTGCGGCGTGAATGCCGAGTAGGAAATCACCGGCGTCATATCCCGCTCCAGCATGTCCAGGACGCCTGTATAGGCGAAGTCCTCATAGGCCAGCCACATCACGGGGTGGTGCTGCTCTCTAAGCCGCTTGAGGACGATTACGGCCGTGGCCTGGTCGTACGCCCAGTCCGACCAGACGAGCCTGATCTTGAACCCCTCGATTCCGCCCAGGACCTCATTGATGTATCTGAACGTGCCAAGGATATACTTGAAGCTCGGGCCGTAGCTTGAGGCAATGAGGCCGGATAGGGCAAGGGTGAACCCTATTACAATCTCCTCCTCCTCTGGCTTCGGCGTTTTGTCATCGTCATCATCGCCGCAGGCCGCTAGTAAGGGCAGGGACACCAGCAGCAGGGCCAGGAAGCAAAGCAGCGCTATCCGCTTTCTACCTTTCATCGCAGCACCTCCTCCTTCATAAATAGTATACTGGATAATACTATACTGGCTGCTCACCGCAGGGAGATTAGTGCTAAGCTGGTCCCTATATACGATCCTATAAGACAGGGCACTTTGCCCTGTGAGGACGGTCCCTGCCTTCGCAGGGAGCGGATTGGAATCCAGTGAATGAAGGTATTATACTCGCTTGCTACCAGATGTCAAGCCCTTTTCCTGCATTATTGCGGTTAGAAGGCCGCTGGGGAACCTCGGTACAGGCTGGCTCGATCCAGGATCGCCAAGGCAGGCACCATACCTTATCTAGAACGTGATGACGTTGCGAACACCCTCGCCCTTTTCCAGGGCAGCGAAGGCATCGTTGATTTGGTCCAATGCGTAGGTACGCGTGACCAGCTTGTCTATGGGTAGCTTGCCTGACATAAACAGGTTCACATAGCGTGGGATGTCTATCGACGGCCGTGAAGAGCCCAGTATTGAGCCGGTGAGAACCTTCTCCATGAGGAAGTCGCCGGGCCGCCAGGTCTCCACGGTACTGCCCCTAGGTGGTAGGCCCACTATAATGCACTTGCCACCGAACTTGGTTGACCTCAGGACCTGAGGGATGATATCGACTCCGCCCACACAGTAGAAAGCGTGGTCAGCACCACCGCCAGTGAACTCCAACACCTTGCGTACTGGCTCTTCCTGAGAGGCGTTGATGACGTGAGTTGCCCCCAGTTCCTTGGCCCGTTCCAGCTTCTCATCGGAGACATCCACAGCTATTATCGGAAACGCGCCTGACAGATTTGCGCCTATCACCGTGCTGAGGCCAACTCCACCGCAACCATAGACGACGACGGTCTCGCCTGCTTGCACCTTGGCAGCATTGAGGGCAGCACCGATCCCGGTAGTGGCCCCGCAGGCAAATAAGGCTATCTTGTCCAGCGGCGCATCCTCTCTGACCTTAATGGCCGCGCTCTCGTTGACCACGGCATATTCAGCGAAGGAGGACTGGCAGTAGAAGTGATTTATGTCCTGTCCATCCTTGTGAAGGCGTTTTACTCCGCCGGGCAGGGTGCCTTGCACTGCCATACGTCCCCACAGGCTGCACAGCCTTGGCCTGCCGGATACGCAGTATGAGCACCGGCCACAGAAGACCAGGGCTGAGAGCACTACATGGTCACCGGCAGTCAAGCCGGTGACACCGTGCCCCACCTTTTCCACTATCCCGGCACCCTCATGCCCCAGCACAATGGGAAAGGGACACTGCATTTCCCCCTGTAAAGCGTGAAGATCACTGTGACAAACCCCGGTGGCAACCAGCTTCACCAGTACCTCCCCCTGCTGGGGGTCATCGATGGTAACCTCCTCCACTTTGAATTGGGTATTGGGCTCGTAGAGTATGGCTGCTTTCACCCGTCTCCTCCTTTCAGTCTGGGGTTGCTCCAGCCTGTTGGCCTGATGCTTGCGCCTAACCTACCTGCAACGCGATTTGCCAAGGTCTCAGCGGCATGGCTGAATCGTGTCTTGCTGCCGCGAAGTCTACATACGGAAACCTACTATAAGTGCCCCTCCATTGTCAATAGCGGCGAGAGCCCAGGATGCCAGGCCAACAATGAAGGATGCACAGATTGACTCGGCCAGCATAGTTCTGTGGCGCCGCACAGTGGTAAGAGAGGTGAGGAAGTGTTCGCTATCCCCTATTGACAAGCGACGGGCACTGTAGTAGATTTTTACACACCAAGCTCTGGGCACAGATTCCACAATAGTCTGTTTTTTCAGATAGCAGCCGATCTCAAGATCGGCTCCTCGTTAGCGTGATAGTCACGCTCCTAACTGTCCGGTGCCTAAGGTAATCTGTTGTTGGCCATAGGATACCGCCAAACGAAGGAGAGGAGGTGTCAATCATGTTCAAAGGCAAAACGCGCTTGGTAATGTTTGGCTTATTGGCCCTGCTGCTGGTGGCCCTGCCCCTGCTGGCCGCCGCCTGCGGCGACGATGACGAGGATAAGACGCCGGGGGAGGAGGAGAAGTGGATCACCATAGGGGGTACCTTCCATCTGACCGGCCCCACTGCCTCGAGCACGGGCCCGACCTTGCCCTTCTTACAGAACATGATCAGATACATGAATGAGGTGGAAGGCGGCATCGACGGCATCAAGATCAGGCTGGTCTGGGCCGACGACAAGTATGACCCGGCCACGGCGAAAATAGCGTATCAGAGAATGAGGGACCAGCACCACCCCCTCCTGTGGGCGCCTCCGACCGCTGACGTTGTGTGGATCCCGGTCAGGGACCTGTTCGAGCGGGACATGACCCCGGTGCTGGCTACCTCGGCGTACGTGCGTGAGCTATTCGACCCGCCGTCGATGTTTTTCGCCTTCAGGAACAGCGACGCCAATATCTTCACCGGCCTCGCCAGGTGGGTCCTCCAGGACTGGGAGGCCTCGGGGGGCACGGGGAAGCCCAAGCTGGCCCACCTGCACTGGGATATGCCTTACGGCAATGCCTCCAGGGATGGCGGCGGCTACGAGTGGGCGGAGGAGTACGGGGTTGACATCATCGACAGGATCTACCCGCCAATGGCCCTGGACCTGCGCCCCCAGCTACTGGACCTGAAGAATAAGGGGGCGGATTACGTCTACATGTCGGGCATGGTCTCGGATGCGACGCTGCTGATAAGGGATGCCCGGGCCACCGGCCTGTGGGACGAGATGAAGTTCATCATCGACCATGCCACTGCGCCCTACATCTATCTGCTGCCGGTTGTTGGGGAGGACGCCGAGGGCCTGTACCAGGTTCGCATGGAGGAGCCGTGGACAGCCGGGCCGGAGGTGGCCAAGGCTCACAGGCTCGAGACCGAGATCAGAGAGTGGGGCGGCTATTCCGCCTCGCGGCTGGACGGCTCGCACAATTATTCCGTGAAGCTGATCCTCACCGCGGTGGTAAGGCAGGCGGTGGCCGATGTCGGCTATGAAAACCTCAACGGCGAAGCCATGTACAACGCCCTCGAGAAGCTGGACCACATCGATACCCTTGGCGGCTACCACAACGTGGGCTGGGGGCCGGACAACAGGATGGGCCAATCGGGCATCAAGATCATCCAGTACCGGAAGATGGCGCCAGGCTCTGAGGTGCCCCCCGATGGCATAATGATGGAGACCGTTGCCGTCAGCGACTGGATGGAGACCACCGACATCTTCACCGGGGAGTGATGACGCCGGCCCACAATCGGGGTGGGGCGTCGTCAATGGCCGGGAGCGCGCCATCGGCGGTGTCAAACCCGCCGATGGCAGGTTTTATCGTGGCCGGAATAACGCGCAAAAGAGGGAGGTGCAGCGACATGGTCAAGGTGATCGCGCTGCTGAAAAGGAGGAGCGATCTTACCCATGAGCAATTTCTCAAGTACTGGCGGGAGACACACGCTCCTCTGGCGCTCAAGCTTTTCCCCGGCCTCAGGAAATATGTGCACAACTACTGCGCCCCATCGCCCTTAGGCGAGCCCGCTTTCGACGGCGTCGCCGAGATTTGGGTCGATGATGTTGAAACCCTGAATGCCTTCACCTCGTCCGAGGAGGGAAAGAAGGTCAATGAGGACGAGCAGAGATTCATAGATCACAGCCAGATGGTGGTCCTGTTTGTCGAGGAAAAGACCGTGAAATAGGTATCTTCCCCCCGCTATAGGGAGCGGGGGTTGACGGCTCGAGACAATTGTGTAAGTATGGAACACGGGGACTGCTGCGGTTGGCTGTCCCCGTGAGAGAACGAGAGAGGTGCAGTATGAAAAGGATTGTCCTCATCGTGCTTGCCCTGGGCCTGAGCCTGGGCCTGGTGGCAGGCATATCCGGATGTGACATGGAGCTCGCTTCGGACATATGGCCCATGTTCCGCCACGACCTGAGACATACCGGACAGACTGTCTCCCAGGCACCCAAAAGGGCAGACCTGATTTGGCAGTATGCAGCTGTAGGTACCACAACCTCCTCGCCGGCGGTGAAGAACGACAAGGTCTATATCGGCAGCGACGATGGCTCCGTTTACGGCCTGGATAAGGACGACGGGGGACTCATATGGAGCTATCCAACGGAGGGTGCGGTGCACTCCTCGCCGGCGGTGACCGGGGGCGAAGTCTACATAGGCTCCGATGACGGCTATATATACGCTCTGGATGAGGACGACGGGACACTCATATGGAAGTACAAAACCGGGGGTGCCGTACGCTCCTCGCCGGCGGTGACCGGGGGCGAAGTCTACATAGGCTCCGACGACGGCTACTTCTACTCCCTGGACGACGATGACGGGACACTGGAATGGAGGTACCAAACCGGGGGCCCGGTGCGCTCCTCGCCGGCGGTGGCCTATGGACAGGTCTTCTTCGGCTCTGACGACGGCTACTTCTACTCCCTGGACGACGATGACGGGGCGCTGGAATGGAAATATGCCACTGATGGGTCGATGGAGTCCCCACCTTTGCCGGTGCGCTCGTCGCCGACGGTGGCTTTTGGGGAGGTCTACTTCGGCTCCGATGACGGCTACCTCTACTCCCTGGACAAGGATGACGGGGTACTGGAATGGAGCTACAATATCGGAAGCCCGGTGCGCTCCTCACTGGCAAATAGAAGCGACGATATCTGGGTAGGGGCCGACGACGGTTATCTCTACAGCCTGGACAGGGATGACGGGGCGCTTCAGTGGAAATATGCTACCGATGGGCCGGTAAACTCCTCACCTTTGAATGCCGATGACCGGGTCATCTTCGGCTCTGACGACGGCCGCCTCTACAGCCTGGACGAGGACGATGGAGTGCTCAAATGGAGTTACGATACCGGCGGTCCGGTAATCTCGTCGCCGGCGGTGGCTGGTGGTGACGTCTATATCGGGGCTTCGGGTATCCTTAGCCTGGGAGAGGACTAGACCGCATTCGGCGGCCCATACGCCGCCGGTAATTTAGCCCGGCTTTACTCCGTTCTATGCCCTCGGCCCATGCACCCCGTTGGGGGCCGTTTGCTCCTGCCTGTGGGCTCGATCTCGTGGGGCAAACGGTTCAAAATCTCATCCCACCGCGTCGTGCAGCTTGAGCTTGGTCATGGCATCACCCATAAGGGGGGCGTCCAGATGCTGGAGAGGACACGCGCCTCAGGCCAACCGGCGCCGATGGCCACGGAAAGGAGACGCAGATGGCAGGGAAGCGCTTCAACGGTCTCAACGTCGGGGACAAGTTCCTGACCCCGGGCAAGACCATTACCGATACCCATGTCACCACCTTCGTGGGGCTGGGCGGGTATCTCGCCCCCTTCTTTCTCGACGAGGAGTATGCCAAGGGCACCGTCTTCGGCGGGCGGGTGGTCCCGGGGCGGGTGACCGTGCTCCTGATGGGGGGGCTTGTGGAGCAGGCCGAGATCTTCGACCTGGACGGCCTGATCGCCATGCTGGGCCTGGACAAGGTCAGGGTGCAGGCTCCCCTGCGGATCGGCGATACCATCAAGGTAGAGGTCGAGATAACGGAGAAGAGGTTGACCTCCAAAGGTGACCGCGGCATTATCGTTCACACTGAGAGGTGTTTCAACCAGCGTGGTGAGATGGTGGCCGAGCTTGAGGGCACCCATCTCCTGAAGCTGGGCTAGAGCCGTTGGGGCATGAGGACAAAGGTTCTGGGGGTAAGCGCCAATGTAGTCATTCTGGGCGCGGTGAGCTTCATCACCGACCTCAGCAGCGAGATGATGAAGCCGCTGCTGCCCCTGTTCATCACCGGGCTCGGCGGGGGCGGCCTGGCCATCGGGTTGATAGGCGGCTTAGGCGATGGCTTTTCCAGCCTGCTTCAGGTCTTCTCCGGCTATTGGTCTGACAGGGCTCCCCGGAGAAAGCCCTTTGTTTTCGCCGGCTACGCGGTCTCGAGCGTTTTCAAGCTCTTCCTGGCCCTGTCCTCGGCCTGGCAGCATGTCCTGGTCGCCCTGTCTCTGGAGAGGGTGGGCAAGGGGCTGAGGACGGCCCCCAGGGACGCCATCATTGCCGACTCCACTGAGCAGAGCCTGAGGGGGAGGGCATTTGGGCTGCACCGGGCGCTGGACACGGGAGGTGCCGTCGCTGGCTCACTGGCTGCTCTCCTCCTGTTCCGGTTCCTCGGCTTTGAGCTAAGGTCGATCCTGGTAATAGCCGCGGTGGTGGCCTTCGCCGCCCTGTTTCCGCTGTACTGGGTAAGAGAGAGGCCGCGGGAGCCGCGCAAGCTGCCCCTGGCGCTCACCCTGAGGAGGCTTCCCGGCCGCTTCAGGCTCTTCCTCCTGGCTGCCACCGCGTTTGGGCTGGCCAACTTCACCTACATGTTCTTCATACTCAGAGCCCGTGACTTCTTTATCGCGGGGTCCAGCGAGAGGGAGGCCATGGCGGCGGCGATAGGGCTGTACATTGTGTACAACGTAGTCTATTCCTTGCTGGCCCTGCCCATGGGGGCGCTGTCCGACCGGTTTGGCCGGGGGCGGGTCCTGATTGTGGGCTATTTCCTGTTTGCCATCACCTGCTTCGGCTTTGCCCTGGTGGACTTCTGGGTGTTGTTCCTCGTTCTCTTCGGGCTATATGGGGTCGTCTACGCCATAGTTGAGACCACTCAGAGAGCCTTTGCCTGCGACCTGGCATCTGGGCAGAGCCAGGGCGCGGCGCTGGGGATGCTTCACACGTGTACCGGCATAGCTACGATATGCGGCAGCCTGATCGCCGGGCAGCTGTGGGAGGGGGTGGGAGCGGCAGCAGCCTTTGCCTATGGAGGCGCT
>JAUVWM010000023.1 GCA_030604105.1 Dehalococcoidaceae bacterium | reverse complement strand
TGAAGATCAGGCCACCATAGCCAGGATGATACCGGTTATCAAGGCATAGATGCCCAGGGCCTCGGCGAAGGCTATGGCCAGGATCATATTGGTCATTATGACCCCGCTGGCCTCCGGATTGCGCCCCAGGGCCTGCATAGCTCCGTATCCCAAGATCCCAATCCCCACCCCCGAGCCCACAAGGCCCACGCCGACGGCTAATCCCGCCCCCAGCATCTTCATGGCTTCGGCATCCATAGAGTTTCCTCCTTTTACTATGGTCTATAGCTTAGCGAACTAGGCCGTCTCCTGCTTTGCGCCATGGGGAGCCACAGCGATGACGGCGAACACCAGGGTAAGTCCAGCGAAGATGAGGGCCTGGACGAAGCCCACCAGAAGCTCAAGCCCGTAGAAGGGAAGGGCCACCACCCAGGGGACAAGGAAGGGCACCACGATAAGCAGTATCTCACCGGCGGTCATGTTGCCGAAGAGACGGAAGGTGAAGCTGACGATACGCATCACCTCGCTCAGCGCCTCCAGGGCGCCGACGAAGATATCGATGGCCCCGCTGAAGATCGAGGTGGCGGCGCTCTTCAGCTTGCCCCTCAACAGCTGGCCCATTCCCAGCCGCAGCCGGCCCAGGTTGACAAAGCGCCTCATGTAACTGGAAAAGCCCACGGCACTCAGCCCCCAAAATTCAACAACGACGAAGGAGACGAGGGCGAGGGCCAGGGGCACGTTGATGTCAGTGCTGGCATTGCGCAGCAGCATTACCTCACCCTCTGGCCCGTGGGCAGTTATGCTGCCAAACCCAGGAAGAAGGCCTAGCCAGGCGTTCGTGATCACGAACAGGAAGATGGTGGCGATAACGGGGAAGAACCTGCGTCCGTTCTTCTCGCCGGCCACGCCCTGGACGAAGTTGAGCAGCGCCTCGAGGGCGGCCTCCACCAGGTTTTGCAGGCCCGAGGGAACGGCCTTCATCTTCCTGGTGGCAGCATAGCACACCCCGACAAGCAGGATTATTGAGACCCAGGCAGCGAGTATGGTGTTGGTCAGGCTAAAATCGCCGAACAGGGGGTCGGTCACCGGTTGGGCGGGGAGATGGGGTTTCTCCAGCTCGATGTGGAGGGGATCAATGGTGGTATCGAACATGCTCTTGGCCAGCTCGCCACTGAGGAAGCCTACTATGAGCAGCGCCAAAATAAGGGCGACAAGGATGGTGACCTTCATCTTGGTCGACATACCCCGTCCAGGCACTAGCTCTTCTCCTTATCTTTTTCCTCTTCTATGACGGAGAGGACCATGCGGTAAACACCCAGAAACGCCACTAAAAGGCCGATGCCCAGCCCCACGAGGGTGAAAACGATGCTGGTATCGAGCTTGCTATCCAGCCAGAGCCCACCCGCCACGCCTACCGCGATGCTCAGACCTACATACCAACCCAGGCCGATGAGCCTCAAGGCTCCACTCCACCTCTTCACCGCCAACCTCGATATGTCCAGACTTTGCGCAGTATATCACGAGTCGCCCTGGTGGTCAACGTCTCGTAAAAAAGCCCCAGACCTTGGGCCTGGAGCTTTATCAGCAGCTCTCCTGTCGCTGCGGACAGGCAGCCACTACCGGGCAAACAGCTTGGAGAAGTCGCCATCGAAGCCTTTCAGAAAGGCGTGCATATCCAGTATATCGTCGGCTTCCACCCGGTTGCCCGCGCCAAATTTAGCCTTTTCCCCCTGCATGAGGTCGGTGACAATCTGTGGCGCCTTGCCATCCTTGATCACTGCCGCCACCAGACCCTGAGAGTGGCACGAGGGACAGAAGACGCTCAGAAACCAGACGTCCTCGCGGTGGCCGAGGACATTGACATTGCCCGACTCATAGCGCTCGCCACAAACGGTACATTTCATGGTGGACATCATTCTTCTGATGAATCTCTCATCCATCGGCTTCCCCCTCGCAGGCTATTGGGATTCACCTTTGCCCAGGTCATCCAGGTCGAGGCCGGAGATAAAATCGGTGAAGGCGGACATCCTCCCCAGTTCCTCCTCGCCAACGCTGGCCCCTTTACCACCGACATCCCCCGGCGTGATAGGTTTGCCTGTCTCGCGATCAAGCAGGATGCCCGCCTTGTCCAGAACCGCCTCCTCGACAAAGATGGGCACCCTCACCCTAACTGCCAGGGCCAGGGCATCGCTGGGACGGGAATCGACTTCCAGGTCTGCGCCGTCGACCCTAAGGATGATCTTGGCGAAGAAGGTATCGTTGCGCAGGTCACAGACAACAATGGAGTTGACGCTGGCCCCCAGGGCATCGATAACCGCGCTCAGCAAATCGTGGGTCAGGGGGCGGGGCACAGCGATATCCTGCAATTTCACAGCTATGGCATCCGCCTCGGCGGGACCAATCCAGATGGGAAGGTAGCGCTCTGCCTCCTTTTCCTTCAGGATCACCACCCGCTGATGATTCATCAGGCTTACCCGGATGCTGTCAATGGTCATCTCTAGCATCGCCCACCCTCCCGGGCTACTTCCCCACCATTCTAGCCCACCGCACTCCCCGTGTCAACCAGACTGTCCCCCAGGCTCCGAATGCTGAGCCACCCCCCCTGGAGATCGAGGCCTTTAGCCGACGATGTCGCCCAGCCTTATCTCCATAAAGACTACCTCCGCCCGGCAATGCTGCTATGAGGCTGGGGGGACGCTCAGGTGATGATTGATCTGGTCGCGCAGTGCCTGGGCAGCGCGCCTGGCAGCCAGGGCGAAGTCCTTTCCCCGGGAGGCATATAGGATCTGCCGGGAAGAGCTGATGATGGCCCTTTCCCCTCGCTCATCGGTCCCATAGCGAGCTGCTGACGCCAGATCTCCTCCCTGAGCGCCGATACCGGGTATGAGCAGCACCATCTCGGGGCAGAGCCGCCTGATCAGCCTCAGCTCCTGGGGATAGGTGGCTCCCACCACCAGGCCGATATTGCCCCGAAGGTTCCACTCTTTCGCCCTCTGGGCCACCACCTGGAATAAGGGGACAGGTTCTCCCGGCTGGCCGCCGCCGGAGCTCTCGGTGCAGACAAGGGATTGGAAGTCAAGGGCCCCCTGGTTTGAGGTGCGGCACAAAAGGAATACCCCTTTGTCAGCGTAGTCGATAAAGGGGGCTATCGAGTCATGGCCCAGATAGGGGCTCACGGTAGCCGCGTCGAAGCCGAAGGTGACAAACAGGGCCTGGGCATAGACGCGAGCGGTGTTGCCCACATCGCCCCGCTTGCCATCGGCGATGACCGGGATCATGTCAGGTATGTAGTCCACGGTCTGCTTGAGGGCGGAGAGCCCCTCAATGCCCTGGGCCTCATAGAAGGCCAGGTTAGGCTTGTAGGCGCAAACCAGATCGGCGGTGGCGTCAATGATCGCCTTGTTGAACTGGAGAAGGTCAACCCCAGGCATAAGCTCCGGGTCGGGGTCAAGCCCGATGCAAAGC
This sequence comes from Dehalococcoidaceae bacterium, assembly GCA_030604105.1. GTDB lineage: Bacteria > Chloroflexota > Dehalococcoidia > JAUVWM01 > JAUVWM01 > JAUVWM01. Next base: position 9,461 of record JAUVWM010000023.1, on the reverse strand, counting down.
AAACTCCGGTTCTTGCCGGAGGCAGCGGAGAGCTTGTCGACAAAGTTCACCGTTCCCTACCTAATGTTTGGCCTTGAGCCCACCAGCCGATGATAGCAATTGCCTTCGGCCCCGTCAAGCTTGAGGGCTTGCCCTTGATTTTTGGCCCCAGCTATTATAGAATGTGTTGCTAGCGTTTACACGGTAATTATGCCTATCTATGAGTATGAATGTAGCTCTTGCCAGCATCGGTTTGATCGCAGACAGAGGTTCGACGAGGAGGCTATAGCCAACTGCCCCCAGTGCCAGGCAAAGGCGCGGCGGGTGCTCCACTCCGTTCCCATTATTTTCAAAGGGAGCGGCTTCTATACCACGGACAACCGCAAGGAGCCGAAAGCCGAGCCGGAAAAGGCCAAGACTGAGTCTTCAGGGGTCAAAGACAAGCCTTCAGCGGCCAAGGACGAGAGCGCGGAGAAGTGAGGGCGTTACTCCAGCGGGTAACTGGAGCCTCGGTCAGTGTTGGCGGCGAGGTGGTGGGCAGGATTGACCGGGGCCTTGTTGTTCTTGTCGGGGTGGCCAGGGGGGACTCGGAGGCCGATGCTCGATATCTGGCTGAGAAGACGGCAGGCCTGCGCATCTTCCCCGACGACGAGGGTAAGTTCAACCTCTCAGCACTGGATACCGGGGGCGAGCTCCTGGTGGTGAGCCAGTTTACTTTGCTGGCCGATACCAGAAAAGGGCGCCGCCCCAGCTTCAACGAGGCAGCACCCCCGGCTGAGGCTGAGGCCCTGTTTGAGCACTTTGTGGCCCAGGTGCGGGCCACCGGGCTCGGGGTGGTCACCGGCCGCTTCCAACAGAAGATGCTGGTGGAAATCCATAACGACGGCCCGGTCACGGTGCTGCTGGATAGTCAGGAGCGGCCTCTGGGTAGAGAAATACCCCGATCCCCTTAGCGTGGGGGCACTTCAAGCTCGAGGCCGATATCCAGGGCTGGGGCGGAATGGGTGAGCGCCCCCACCGAGATGAAATCGACCCCGGTTTCGGCCACAGCCCGGATGCTTTCCAGGTTGACGTTGCCCGAGGCCTCGGTCACGGCCCTCCCCCCGACCCCTTCAACCACCTGGCGCATATACTCAAGGCCCATGTTGTCCAGAAGCAGGATGTCGGCGCCAGCCTGGGCGGCCTCCAGCGCCTGCTCCAGAGTTTCCACCTCCACCTCTATCTTCAGCGGCCGGGCAATTTTGGCTCGTGCCCTTTGGATGGCCTGGGCCAGGGTCATGCCCTGACGGCTGAGAACTGCCAGGTGATTGTCCTTGATGAGAACACCATCGCCAAGGTGCTGGCGATGGTTCTGGCCACCACCCATGCGCACAGCATATTTCTCCAGGGGCCTCAAGCCGGGGGCGGTCTTGCGGGTATCGGTGACAGTGACCGGCAGCCCGGCGATAGCCTCGACATAGCGGGCCGTCTCCGAGGCGATGCCGCTGAGGCGTTGCAGAAAATTCAGCGCCGTTCGTTCCCCTTTCAGGATGCTGGCCACCCGGCCCTCGATAACGGCCACTACCTGTCCAGCCTCGACCCTGGTCCCGTCGGCAACAATCACCTCAACCTGAAGCTGGGGGTCAACCTTACAGAACACCCTGGCCGCCACCTCCACCCCGGCCAAGACGCCGCTGGCTTTGACCCGGATGCAGCCTTTCCCCTTCAGCTCGGGGGGTATCACCGCCTCGGTGGTCACATCCCCCCAGCCGAGATCCTCAGCTAGGGCAAGGTCAACGATGCTCTCAACCTGGGCCGCAAAGGACTGCACTGCCTCTCTCCTAGCTCTCCGCCCGGAAAACGATATGCCGCTGCCATCCTGGGGACGGGTGGGGAAAATCGGAGCGGAAGTGGGCGCCCCGGCTCTCCTCCCTGAGGAGTGCCGCCTCGGCCATCAGCCGCCCCACCAGGATCAAGTTGGCCAGCTCGTATGAGGGGCGGTCGGATGGCCCGCCTAAGGCCCTTTCCCAGGCAGCCAAGGTGGTGGCTGACCGGGAGAGAGCCTCTCCGGAGCGAACTATGCCTACCTTGTCCCACATGAGCGATTGCAGGGCAGACAGGCTGGGAGGTGCCGACCTGGTCGCTTTCCTCCGGCTGAGGTGGTGAACGGCCTGGCTACCTGACTCAGCCACCAGGCCTCTGCCGTCCAATACCTCCGCCGTTCTCTGGATGATTCTCTTGCCGAAGACGACGACCTCCAGCAGCGAATTGCTGGCCAGACGATTGGCTCCGTGTACCCCGGTGCAGGCGGTCTCCCCGGCAGCGAAAAGCCCGGCGATATTGGTTTCCCCCCAGGTGTTGGTCTCGACCCCGCCCATCATATAGTGGGCAGCGGGGGCCACCGGGATGGGTGAGCGGGTGATATCCAGGCCGTGTTCCAGGCAGAAACGGTAGATGTGGGGGAAGCGAGCGGCAACTGTCCGCGCCGGCAGATGGGTGATATCCAGGAAGACCTTGTCGCTGCCCGTGCTCTTCATCTCGGCCAGGATGCTGCGGGCCACAATATCTCTGGGGGCCAGGTCCCCCTGGGGGCTATAGCCAGCCATGAAGGCCTGGTGCCGGCTGTTGCGCAGGACACCTCCCTCACCCCTCACCGCCTCCGAGATGAGGAAGGGGGCAACCCCGGGCAGGCGCAGGGCGGTGGGGTGGAACTGGATGAACTCCATATCAGTGATCTCTGCCCCGGCGCGGAAGGCCAGCGCTATGCCGTCGCCGGTGGCGATATCGGGGTTGGTGGTGAACTTGAAAAGTTGGCCGGCGCCGCCGGTGGCCAGGATGGCGAAGCGGCAGGCAAACTCCTCGATGGCTCCCGTCCGGCAGTCAAAGGCCCTTACCCCCTTGAACACGCCGTCTTCGACCACGATCTCGGCGACCAGGCAGTGCTCCAGAATCTCGCACTTGGCCAGCCGCGCCAACCGGCTCAAGGTGACCTCAATATGCTCACCGGTGGCATCTCCCCCGGCGTGCAGGATGCGGGAGACACTGTGGGCCGCCTCCTGGGTCAGGGCCACCTCGCCATCCATGGTATCGAAGGGGACGCCAAACTTGACCAGATCGGCGATGCGGTCGGGGGCTTCCTCAACCAGGATGCGCACCGCCTCAGGGTAGCACAGTCCGTCTCCGGCAGCCAGGGTATCCTTAAGATGCAGCTCGGGGGAGTCCCCCTTGCCGATGGCAGCGGCAATACCCCCCTGAGCATGCTTGGTGTTGCACTCGTCGATACCGCCTTTGGTCAGGATGAGAACACTCCCCCCCACCTGCCGGGCGAGGAGGGCAGTATAGAGCCCAGCGATGCCGCTGCCTATTATGCAATAGTCCCACCACTTCGCCATATCACTACTCAGGCTACAGCCAGCATACGATCCAGAGCCCCCAGCGCCTTCACCCTTATCTCTTCGGGTATCGCTATCGCGTTGCAACCCAGCTCCATGGTCTTGAGCACCGTCTCCAGCTTTGTCCGCTTCATGTTGGGACAGAACATGCTGTTGGAGATCAGGTAGAAGGCCTTTGCCGGGTTTTCCTTTCGCAGCCGGTGAAGAAGCCCCTCCTCGGTACCTATGAGCAGGGTCTGGGCCGGGCTCTGCGTGGCGTACTTCACCATCTGAGAGGTGCTCAGGACGGCATCGGCCAGGGCAATCACCTCGGCAGTGCACTCGGGATGAACCACCACCGGGGCCTGGGGATGGAGCTCCTTGGCCCTAATCACCTGCTTGGCGGTAAGACGCACGTGGGTGATGCAGAAGCCGGGATAGAGGATTATCCGCTTGCTGGTCTTGGTGGAGACATAGTGTCCCAGGTGCTGGTCGGGTATGAAGAGAACCTCCTCGTGGGGCAGAGACTCCACCACCTTGACGGCATTGGCCGAGGTGCAGCAGATATCGCTCTCGGCCTTGACGGCGGCGGTGGAGTTCACATAGCAGACGACAGCGGCCTGGGGATACCTCTGCCTCCACTCCCGGAGGTCGTCAACGTCGATCATATCGGCCATGGGGCAGCCAGCGCTGCCTTCGGCCAGGAGGACAGTGCGGGTGGGATTGAGGATAACGGCGTTCTCCGCCATGAAGTGCACCCCGCAAAAGACGATGACATCGGCCTCCACATCCCTGGTCCTGCGGGCCAGCTCCAGAGAGTCGCCCACGAAATCGGCGACATCCTGAACCTCGGGCCGCTGATAGTTGTGGGCCACGATGACGGCATTGAGCCTTCTCTTAAGCGCCAAGATCCTTTCCCGGAGCTCGGTGGTGCTATCTATCGTCTCCACCATCAGCTCGTCACTCCTCGAAAGCCATGCCCTCAAGCCACCAGGGGCCGGTCTTATCGACCCTGACCCCCATCAGCTGCCCCCGCAGCTCAGCGCCGTGGCTGAAGAACACCAGCTTAGCCGTCAGCGTGCGGCCGTACCACCTGCCTCTCCTTTTTCCCTCCACCAGGACCTTCACCGCCTTGCCTCTAAGCCCGGCGTTGATCTCGGCAGCAATACCCTCCTCAAGGGCCTCGATCCTCTGCCGACGCCTCTTCTTCTCGGCAGCCGGGACGCTGTCCGCCATCTCCCTGGAGGCGAGGGTGCCCGGTCGCGGCGAATAGGCGGCTACATGGACGGTATCGCATCTCATCTCGGCGACGAGATCAAGGGTCCTCTGGAACTGCTCCTCCGTCTCCCCGGGAAAGCCAACGATGACATCGGTGCTGATGGCCACTCCGGGGATAGCCTGGCGCAGCCGGCCGATGAGCTGGCGATACTGCTCCCCAGTGTAGCCACGCCGCATCGCTCTCAGGATGTCATCGTCGCCGGACTGGAGGGGCAGGCTGAGATGGGGGCAAACCTTCTCGAGCCGGGCCATGGCCCGGGCGAACTCGGGGCTCACGTCCTTGGGGTGACTGGTCAGGAAGCGAATGCGCCACAGGCCAGCGATTTCATTGAGCCTGGTCAGTAGCTGGGCAAGGTCCGGCCTCCCCGGCAGATCATGGCCATAGGAATTCACGTTTTGCCCCACGAGGCTGACCTCCCTCGCCCCGCGCCCCACCAGCTCCTCGACCTCCGCCACTATCTCCTCCACGGGGCGGCTGTGCTCCCTACCCCGGCGATAGGGGACGATGCAGTAGGAGCAGAAGTTGTCGCACCCCTGGATGATGGGCACCAAGGTGCTGGGTGAGGGGTGCCTGGGCAGGGCATCCCCCCGGCGTCCCACCCGGGCCATCAGATCGGGCAAAGCCCCCGGTCCGAAGAAGAGGTCAACATGGGGAAACCGTCTCTCAAGTTCCCCCACCTCTGAGTCTACCAGGCAGCCGGTTACGGCGATGGCCAGGTTGGGCCGCGAGCGCTTTAAGGTCTTGAGGGAGTTCAGCCTGCTCAGGGCGCGGTTTTCGGCGCTGTGACGCACCACGCAGCTATTGAGCACGATAAGATCGGCCTCCTCAGCCGCCTCGGTTGCCTGGTAGCCCTGCTGCTCCAGATAGCTGCCAAGTCGCTCTGACTCCGCCTTATTCATCTGGCAACCCATGGTCCAGATATGATAATAAGCCATCTCCAACCCGTGGGAAAGTTGAAAAACATGCCCCTTCTTCGCGGGGCATGTCCTACAGCCATTCGAGCGACCAAAGACCCTGGCCCGTAGCAGCTATTGCCGGCGGCGGAGGGAATGGGATTCGAACCCACGACAGAGGTTTCCCCCTGTAACCGCTTAGCAGGCGGCCGCACTAAACCACTATGCGATCCCTCCCCATCCCTCGATCACTATATCACAAACCTTCCATCCTTTCAACTTGGAGGCTCCCGGCCAGTTATTGCCTTTCCCCCTGGCCTGTGCTAAACTGGTGAGCATGAACAAGGACTCAGTAATACCTGTCTCGGTAATACCTGTCTCGGTCAAGGTACTGCTGGAGGCCGGGGCTCACTTCGGCCACCAGACCAGCCGCTGGAACCCCAAGATGAAGCGCTATATCTTCACCCAGCGCAATGGCATTCACATCATCGACCTGGAGCAGACGGTGACTTTTCTGGAAAAGGCGTGCGGGTTTATCCGCGAGCTAATATCAGGGGGGGAGAGCCTCCTCTTCGTCGGCACCAAGAAGCAAGCTCAGGAGGCGGTGGAGCAGGAGGCAAAGCGATGCGGCATGTGCTACGTTAATCAGAGGTGGCTGGGGGGTATGCTCACCAACTTCACCACGATTCAGGCCCGCATCGACTATCTGGTTCGTCTGGAGGACCGCCGGGATCGGGGAGGCTTCGAGCGCCTGCCCAAAAAGGAAGTCAGGAAGCTCGAGGGGAAAATCGAGCGCATGAACCGGTACATGGGCGGTTTCAAGGAGATGACAGCCCTGCCCGGGGCTATGTTCATCGTTGACCCCATAAAAGATAAGATCGCTCTGGCTGAGGCCAAACGGGTGGGAGTGCCCGTGGTCGCCATCGCTGATACCAACTCCAACCCCGATGAGATCGACTATCCTATCCCGGCCAACGACGATGCTATCAGGGCAGTGAGGCTGATATGCATCAAGATGGCTGACTCGGTCCTTGAGGCCCGGGCGGTGCCCGAAGCCGAGGCTGAGGTGGTGGATACTTACCAGCCCGTCACCTTTTCTCCTGAGGAGGATGACCATACGCCTAAGGAAGATGACCATACGAATGAAACCGAAGTTTGAGGTTTCCACAGCGACAGTAAAGGAACTGCGGGACGCAACGGGGGCCGGGGTCATGGCCTGCAGAAACGCCCTCCTGGAGGCACGGGCGGACATGGATAAGGCGGCTCAAATCCTGCAGCAGCAGGGGTTGGCCAAAGCGCGCCGGAAGTCAGACCGGGCTACAAGCCAGGGGGTGATCGAGGCCTACATCCACCTCGGAGGACGCCTGGGAGCCATGGTGGAGCTAAACTGCGAGAGCGACTTCGTGGCTCGCACCGACGGGTTCAAGGCACTGGCCCACGACCTGGCAATGCAGGTGGTGGCCTGCTCGCCCCGGTTCGTCAGCAGCCAGGATATCCCCCCCGGTGAGGCGGCGGAGGAGGACCAGGATTGCCTGCTCAGCCAGCCCTTTATCAGGGACCCCCAGAGAACGGTTCAGGATCTGGTGGCTGAAGCCATCGCCAAGACAGGGGAGAACATCAGGGTGAGGCGGTTTGCCCGGTTCGAACTGGACAGCTGAGGTATGGGAATGTCCACGGCCAAATATAAACGCACCCTGCTCAAGCTCAGCGGCGAAGCCCTGATGGGGGATGCTGAATTCGGTATCCAGGCCTCGACCCTGAATAGCGTGGCCCGACAGATCAAGCAGGCGATGGAGATGAGCGTGGAGATGGCCATTGTGGTCGGCGCGGGCAATATCTGGCGCGGGAGCCAGGCCGAGGCCGAGGGACTGGACAGGGTAACCGCCGACTATGCCGGGATGCTGGCCACGGTGATAAACGCGTTGGCCCTCCAGAGCGCCCTGGAGGGGCAGGGGGTTGTCACCAGGACCCAATCGGCCATCAGCATCCAGGCGATGGCTGAACCCTATATTCGGCGCCGCGCTAGTCGCCACCTGGAGAAGGGCAGGGTGGTCATTTTCGCCGCCGGCACCGGGAACCCGTATATGACCACCGACACCGCGGCCGCACTGAGGGCCATAGAGATCAAGGCCGAGGTCCTGCTCATGGCCAAGAATAAGGTGGACGGTGTCTACAGTGCCGATCCCCTCAAGGAGCCCGGGGCCAGGAAATTCGACCGCCTGACCCATCTCGATGCCCTGAATTTGCGCCTCGAGATCATGGACGCCACTGCCCTTTCCCTGTGCCTGGAGAACAGGCTGTCCATAATCGTTTTCGACCTTGAAGCTCCGGGCAGCCTGGAGCGAGCTTTGGCCGGGGAGCCCATAGGCACACTGGTTTCCAGCGAGGCGTAGCATGGCGAGCGATACTCTCCTGAATACCGAGGCCAAAATGCCCAAGGCCATCGAGGCCTTGAAGAGGGAATTGGCCACCATCCGCACCGGACGGGCCACCCCGGCGTTAATCGAGCACATCAGCGCCGATGCCTATGGCGTCCCCACTCCCCTCAACCAGCTGGCCTCCATTTCAGCGCCGGAGCCCAGGCTGCTCCTGATTCAACCCTGGGATCGAGGCCTCGCCGGCAATATCGTGAAAGCCATCCTCAAATCAGACCTCGGGCTTAATCCCTCAAGCGACGGGAATGTCATCCGGCTGACCATTCCTCCCCTCACCGAGGAGCGGCGCCAGGAACTGGTGAAGGTGGTGCGCCGGAGGCTTGAGGAGGGGCGGGTGGCGCTACGCAACCTGAGGCGGGAGGCCATGGAGGAGCTGAGGAGGCTGGAGAAGGATAAGCAGATATCCCAGGATGAGCTGCTGCGTGCCCAGGAGCAACTCCAGAAACTCACCGATAGCTTTATCGCCGACGCTGAGCGGATCGGCCGGGACAAAGAGACCGAGCTCATGGAAGTGTAGTCGTGGCCCGGACTGTAACCCAGATCACCCCTATCCCCAACCATGTGGCCATCATAATGGATGGCAATGGCCGCTGGGCGCAGCAGCGTGGCCTGTCGCGGCTGGCCGGGCACCGGGCGGGCACGGAAAACATCCGCCCCGTTGTCGAGACCTTCGCCCAGTATCAGGTGAAATATCTTACCCTCTACGCCTTCTCCACTGAGAACTGGACCCGCCCCCAGAGAGAGGTCAAAGGCCTGCTTGACATCCTGGGCCGGGTGATAGACCGCGAGACCAAGGCCTTCCACAAAAATGGCATCAAGCTTCGCCACCTGGGGAGACTGGACGGGCTCTCTCCGGTCCTCAAGGGCCACGTCCTCAAGGCCATCGAGCTGACGAAGAATAACACCAGGATGACACTGAGCATTGCCTTTGATTATGGCGGTCGGGCTGAGATCCTGGAAGCCTGCCGCCACCTGGTGGCCGATGGCGTATCCCCGCAGGACATAGACGAGGAGCTCTTCGCTGGCTATCTATATACCGCCGGTTTGCCCGACCCCGATCTCATTCTCCGCACCGCCGGGGAGGTAAGGCTGAGCAATTTCCTGCTGTGGCAATCAGCCTATAGCGAGTACTATTCCACAGCCGCCCCCTGGCCCGACTTCGGCAGGGAGGAGATCGAGAGGGCATTGATCGCCTATTCTCAGCGCCAGCGCCGTTTTGGCGGACCGGGGCCTGAGGCAGCCAGGATGGATGGGGAGCGCCGAGGTGCCCACCCCTGATGTCAGGCATGCTCAAGCGAAGGACCCTCAGCGCCCTCGGGGGCCTACCTGTTCTTTTCGCTATTGTCTGGTGGGGCAAGCCATGGCTCTTTACGCTGTTGGTAGCCGTTATCGCCCTATTGGCGGCGACAGAGTTCTACCGCATGGCTGCCCGCTCGAGCCGAAAACCCCTTGTCTCCTTCGGGCTGCTGTGGATACTGCTGCTTATCTTAAGCCCCCGCTCTGAGGACTTTCCATCCATCTCCCT
>JAUVWM010000107.1 GCA_030604105.1 Dehalococcoidaceae bacterium | reverse complement strand
CCGCCGTCTCGCTCGCTTCCCCTGTCGGCGCGCTTGCTTCCTCCGCCGTCTCGCTCGCTTCCCCTGCCGGCGCGCTCACTTCCTCCGCCGTCTCTCTTACTTCAACTGTCGGCTCGCTAGCTACCTCAGCCGGCTCGCTTGCTGCTTCCGCTGGCTTGCTTGCTTTCTTCGCCGGCTTGCTCACTTCCTCCGCCGTCTCGCTTACTTCCCCTGACGGCGCGCTCACTACCTCCGCCGTCTCGCTCGCTACCTCCGCCGGCGCGCTCGCTGCCTCCACCAGCTCGCTTACTGCCTCCGCCAGCTCGCCTGCTTCCTCCGCCTCTGTCTTATTGGGGCTGAACTCATCATCCATGCTGATGGTGCCCACAGCGAAGGGCGGCTCATGGGACTCCAGGACATGCTTTTCCCAGCAGTAGGCATGGGTAAAAGCCCCGCAAGAGCAGTTGAAAACCGCCCTCCCCGGAAACAGCGAGCTGCCGCAAACTCTACAGTTCATAAGTTATCACCTTTCATAAGCCATCCTTTCTTCCTGCCATTGCCCTTCACTCTGGCCTTTTTTGAATTTTCACACCACACATTTAGAACATGGTTAAGCATCCTGTCCAAGTATATCTTATTAACGACGCTTATGTCATCCCGCTGCCTGCTCCTTCTTCTCTCTGGCCAGAAAGCGGGCCAGTCTATCCAGCTTGAATATAGTGTTGAACTCCATATTCTTGCTTATCCACAGCCTTTTCATTATCACGGCATCGGTGATAGCGCCCTTATAGCTGAGACCATCCAGGAGGGTTCGGGGGTCGGCGCAGGCCATGACGAAATCGGGGGATTCCAGCTTCCTTTCCTCAATCCTGAAGTCACCGTCATCGATATACATGGCGAACTCTCCGCCCCTGGTCTTTACCGCTATATCGCGTTTCCAGCCTTCAATGGCTTTGCGGGCGCGTTTCGACTTGCTCATCTCGCTGGCCAAGGACTGCATCTCTTTGAGAGACCGCTGGTAGATGGCTATATCCTCGGCGCTGGCCTCGGGGAACTCGGGCTCCGCCGGTGCTATCCAGCTGAGCTCCGATTCCTGGAGCCCCTTCTCGGCGATTTGCTGTGGAGTGAGCTCCGCAGTGGGCACGCAGAATATGTCGGTTATCTCGCCGATCCGCTCATCTCTGAATATCACCTTTACCTCGGTGCCCCGTTTGATTATCCCTGGCACCAGTATGCCCGTAGTGGTATAGAGCATGGTGCTCAGGGCGGTGTCGGCCCCCTCCAGTATCACCCGCCCCCTGCCGAAGGGAGCCCTGGCCGCAAACAGCGAGTTGGCGAAATAGGTGATGGGCGGAGTGCTGAGCATGTTGCCTTCCTGCCCCACTTCCACGGGCTCGGTCGGGGCGAAATCGCAAAAGGGACAGTGGGTGACGAACGGGGGCACCCTGACCAGGCCGCAAACGGTACACCTGCATCCCAGTATCCGCTTCTCATCCCTTATGGCCAGGAAGAATGGAGACAGCTCTCCCAGGCTTCTCTGATAGAAGGTGTAGAAGGCATCGTTCATCAGCAGATAGTCTTTGCCGTCGATGTTTGTAGTCTCTGAGGCTTTGTCCGGTATGAACTCGAATGGTATTACCTTTTCCTTATCTTGTGGTGTCACCATCAACCTCCTCTATGCCTGCTCTAGGATCAAGACCACGCCGTATTGGCATATGGTGCTTCCCGTGCCGTGAACCAGCCCCCGGCGATAGCCCTTGTCGATCATTTCGTTTCGGCAGGACCAGGCCGACATTATATTGCTGGCTCCTACGGCATGCCCGCAGTAGACCAGGCCGCCGCTGGGATTTACCGAGAGCTTACCGCCGGGCATCATCAGGCCCTCCTCGACCAGGGCATCGGCCCGGCCCAGGGGCACAAAGCCCATCTCTGCCATGCTGATCTCCAGCTGTTGAATGAAGGCATCGTGAATCTCCACCACCTCGATCTCTTCAAGCGGGTTCTTGATGCCTGCCATGTGATAGGCCCTTTGGGCAGCCACATGATGTGACATAATGCGCCCCCAGTTATTATGGTTCTTGCCGGCAAAGGAGACCTCGTTAGCTTCTCCCACCCCGGCTATCCACACCACCGGCTTGCCGCTATTCCTGGCCATGGCCTTGGCAGTCTCCTCCTCAGCGAGGATAAGGGCAGCGGCGCCCTCGGTATAGACACATATCTCCAGTTCCTTAAAGGGGTAAACGATGTACCTGGAATTCATCACCTCCTCAGGGGTCACCTGGTCGAACTGTCTCTGGGCATAGGGGTTGGTCTTTACCTGCTCGCTGAGCTGAGATGATACCTGGGCGGTCACCTCCGGCTTCAGGTCTCCGGGATGCTCGTCCATATAGGCCAGCACCACCTCGGCGTAGCTATCGGAGGCGGTCCAGCCTATCTTTTGCTCGAAGAAGCTATCGCCTGACCAGCCGATGACCTTGATCACCTCCGGAGTCGCCGACATGGAGGTGAAATCGAAGCAGTCGGTAGCCTTCTCCACCCCCAGGACCAGAACCACATCGTATCTTTCCGCAGCCACATAGGCGTGGGCCGCTGACATGGTGTAGGCTCCGGTGGCCCCACCGTTGGTGATGCGGATGCCTGGCTTGTTCTGCATGCCGATTATGGCTTGAAGGGGATGCTCCGGGATACATGTCCTTTCAAAGATATCGTTGTAGATGCCATAGGCAACGGCATCCACATCCTTGATGGAGATGGCTGCATCCTTCAGGGCATCCCTGGTAGCCATCTGCGCCAGTTCATAGTAGGTCTTCTCATACCACTTGCCCTTAAACGGCGTCACCGCCGCCCCCACGATTCCAACCTTTCTTGCCATATATCTCCTTTCCCTTACCCTGGCAACCCTTCTCGCACGGGGTAAGATAACCATAAGCATGCATACCCGCCGGGATTTGCCATATCAACCCGTGGCCATGTTAAAGCCCCTGCGCGCCCTCCGTCAAGGCCTCCAGCAGGCCCGAAGCGAGTTTCCCTCAAGGGGGGCCTGGTTTAAGCGGATTCTAACCCGTTCGTAACATGCCTCTAACCCCTTTTCAACCTGTCGATGATATATTGCACGGTAGGTGCCTGGCCTCCTCCGGCAGGTGAGGCAGCCGGCGCGACGAAGGCTGGCCCCTCGGGAGAGGATCGGTATCGATAGGTTGTCACATGGGCTACGACATACTGCAAACCTCTTTGCTGGCAATAACCCAGGGCTTGACCGAGTTCCTCCCTGTGAGCAGCTCGGGGCACCTGGTGCTGGTCTCCTGGCTTTTCGACTGGCCGGACCAGGGTATGGCTTTCGACATGGTGCTGCATCTGGGAACTCTGGCTGCCGTTGTCCTGTATTTCAGGCGTGAGTGGGTTCTCCTCGCCAGGGGGCTAGTGGACAGTCTACGCGGTGTCAGGAGCCTGGGTCAAGGGGAACCATACCGCCGTCTTGCCTGGCTGATTATCCTGGCGACCATCCCCGCCCTTTTCCTGGGGGCGCTATCCGAGAGCATGGTGGAGGACAGGTTCAGAGACCCCCTTCTGGTGGGCTGGCTCTTGTTGGGCACCGGGGTGCTGCTCTTCTTCGCTGAGCGCGGTGCCCGGCGCAGCCTGGAAACAGGGGGGATGAGGACCAGGGACGCGCTAGCTATTGGCGTGGCTCAGGCAGCGGCGCTGCTGCCCGGCATATCCCGCTCGGGAGTGACCATAGCCGCCGGTCTTTTTCGGGGCCTGACTCGCGAGGCGGCAGCCCGTTTTTCCTTCTTGCTGGCGGCGCCCATCATTTTGGGCGCGGGCCTGTTCGAGGTCTGGAACGTAACTCAGGATGGCTGGGGAAACATGCCATGGCCTTCGTTTGCTCTGGGGTTTGCCCTGACCGGCGTGGTGGCGCTGGTTTGCATCAGGGGATTTCTCAGTTTGCTGCGGCGGGCTACCCTGGCCCCCTTTGTCGGCTATTGCCTGGCCGCGGGCTCGGTGGTAGTTTTAGTCCAGGTTCTCTAGAGCCTTTGTGGTGGTGGTTAGCCTATCGGCAAGCAAAAGCTGAACCTGGTGCCTCTTCCGCGCAAATTTTTATCTTCGGGGTGAGTCTAGAAGCTGTGGGGACAACCTGACCCTCTGAGTAATATGGTGAACATCAAGAGGCTAGTTTTACAGGCCCTGGCACAAACTGTGGCTATTGTCTTGGTTTGCGGTGTAGCGGTCGGGGTTATGAGGCAATTGCAAAGATGGGAGTCGCCTACAGACGGTTATCTCGACAAAGTCGCCCTTCTGTTGTTATTTGCGGTTTCAGCTTTCGTTTGCGCTGTCTTGGCTTTGGCCTATCCTTCTTACTTGGTTCTCCAACAGCGACTTCGAGAGGGATTATTGCTTCTGCTTGCCACTGTTGGCTGGCTCGTACTGATCCTTGGAGGCATTCTCACGGTCATCATGTTTCCTGACATACACATGACCTAACCTTTTGCGGAGTCGCCACTCCTCATGCCAGTGGCTTTTTCACGTAATTCGACCACCTGTGGGACACATCTCTGTCAGCTTGCCCGGGATATTACTCAGAATGAAGGGCGAGAGGAACCTTAATTCTATGCCAGGGTGAGGAGTTTCAAGGTGTTGGGAGGTGGGGGAAAACAAGTCAGTGTTGACAGCTAAAATCCCCTATCTGGTTGCTAGCACGGCTAACGATCGGTAGTATTCGAGCGTCTGGAGAAGGCCATCCCTGAGGGTGAATCTGGGTTTCCAGCCCAACTCCTTCCGGGCTTTGCTAGAATCGAGGCAGATGCGGTGAATCTCGCCCGGGCGAACCGTGGCATAAAGAGCGCGGCTTGTATAGCCTAGTACCTCTGCCAAGGTATCGAATATCTCCTGGTCAGAGATCTCTACACCAAGGCCTAGATTGTAGATTGCCTTTTCACCCCGCTCCATAGCGAGCGAATTGGCTTCCACAATGTCAAGCACATGAGTGTAGTCTCTGGTTTTATCCCCTGAGCCAAAGATAGTGGGATGTTCCTCCCTGAGCATCTGACCGGCGAAGATAGCTACCACCCCTGCCTCTCCATGGGGGTTCTGTCTGGGGCCGTAGACATTAGCGTATCGCAGCACCACGTAGTTGAGTCCGTTGCGGAGACCGTAAAGGTAGAGATAGTGTTCCACTGTATGCTTGGAGACTCCATATTCAGAGGTGGGGTTGACCGGGTGTTTTTCATCTACAGGCAGATACTCTGGTTGCCCATAGGTTGCTCCGCCTGAAGAGGCATAGATCAGTTTCTTGACGCCGAAGCGAACGCAGT
>JAUVWM010000061.1 GCA_030604105.1 Dehalococcoidaceae bacterium | reverse complement strand
CGCCCTCACTAACCCCACTCATATTGAGCAGGGCTACGGTAACTTCAAAGCTTGGGTAGAGTGTTCCTGGGTCAACACAGAAGGCAGCTATTTAGAGTCAAAGCGGGAAATAGAAATGGCAACGGAACAGATTTTTGCCCAAGGCAATCTGGAATGGGAGGGATCTCTAGCCAAAGGCGATACCGTTGAGCTTCGCGGCACCGTCCGGTTTCCCAAAGAAGGAATCTGGGAAATCAGAGGTTATTTTGGAACTCAGAAACCGCAGAAGTGGCCTCAGAGACAGATCAGGCTCGCAGTCACCAGCGAAAAAGCGGGAATCTTCGGCTCGGAGAGCTACCGCTCAGGGGAGCTTGAATGGATGAAGGACTATTCACCTCTCATAGGGAAACTTGTTCCTGGTTATGGGCAGCCTCTTATGTGCACGTTGGACATGTCTAAAGCACCGCGGCTCGGGGAGCCAGCCGAATTGACCTGGTCTGTTAGCTCAATAAGAGACATAGAAGAGAAGGTTGAGGTGCGGGTAGAATTCCACCGATTGCAGCCGGGAAGCTTGCAGAGATCAATCCACACGGGCGAGTCAATGTTGGTGGAGGGAGACCTGAAGTGGGAGGGCAGTCTGAAGAAAGATGTTCCGGTTTCCTCCTCCGCGACCGTCGAGCTTCCGGAGGAAGGAGACTGGGAAATCAGGTTGGCGGCCTTTAACCGCCAAAGCTCTCAAGGATGCAGTTCCACCGTCTATTTGAACGTGACGAAGGAGAAAGGCAGATGGGGCTGGGCAGAGCCTCACGAAAGGAAGTGGCAAGAAGGCGACCCGCACCCGGAACCCACTGAACCGCCTAAACTGTGGAGAGAACGGTGATGGATAACAAACGCTTGGCCGAATACTCGTCATCGTGGTACGTCTGCTAGTAGGCCAACTGGTTCATAGCTGCCCAGACTTATCCCCCTCCCCCCCTGCGGCATGGCGGGGGGGGCTCTCACTTCACCACCTCAAAGATAGCCACCAGCCCATGCCCGCATCCCTGCCCCCGCTGAAGCCCCATCTCGAGCTCCCTGAGGCAGTAGGCCAGTTGCGGCTCGACCAGGCTGGCCCGAGGGTTTCCTATTTTCATCCCGGCTGCCGCTCTCACCACGCCCTTCATGGCGGCCAGCGATCTCCTGAGAGGCGCAGGCATCTCCGCCAGGGCTTCGGGGAGCTGGCCTCCCTCAAGCAACGCCTTGGTATGGGTTACCAGGTGGTTCCAGCAATCGGCCAACCTCTGGTGATAGGCGTTTACCTCAGTGAAGCCATCTCTGGGAACATAGCGAACCAATGCCTCATCCAGATCGGTGCATAGGTGGGGCTCAAAGAGAGAGTTGACCACGAGGCGCAGGGGCTGACAGTGAGGGTTGTACTGACCTGTGCCCATGTGGCGCCCCACGAATGAGGACCGGTCGGCTAGCTTCCGCAGGGCAATGCCGCCTCCAGCTTTCCTCTTGGCCTGGCGGTAAATGTTTAGAACCTCCCGGCGCCCCATGATCCTCAGTGGGAAATAGGTCAGCTGCTCTTTGTCACCGGCGTCTGAGTGTATGTAAGAGATGACATAGTCCATCCATTGGTTGCTCTCGAGATCCTGTGTCCACAGTGTTTGCCACTCGTAGGAGAAGCGCCCCAGCCAGTCGATGCTGATGAGGGCGCCGTCTTTGCTGTGCTCTGCGATGTTGCTCAACAGCTCTACGGTTTGCTGGTCGGTGTTGTGGGATAGCGTCCCGTAGTTGGCCAAGTATAGATCATAGGGCTCTTCGCTGCAGAGGTCATGGTCGTTGAAGTCCGACTGGACGAAGAGCATATTCCCTCTGCCGCCGTAGATGGCACGCGCCTGGCTCAGCAGCCCCTCATTCACATCGATCCCCTTGTAAAACCCGAGCATGTCGGGCTCCATAACCTTTGCGTTGTGCTCCGGGGTCAGGGACTTGCTGCCGTCGATGCTGGTGATGAACTCGAAGCCATCCCCGCTGCCGCATCCCAGGTCCAGCACGCGAAGCCTTTCGCCGCGCTCCCTCTTTCGGCCTACCGCCGGTTTCAGGTAGGGCCTCAGGTAGAGTCCAAGCTCCTCATCCTCCCACAGGCAGCGCACGTTATCGTATTTACCCATAAGCCCATCGGGCTTTTGGTACCGACCGCTCTTGAGCGCCTCATTGTAGGCATCAATCTCAGCCATGGTCCTCCTCTAGCTGGCCTTGCCGGAGTTCAGGGATTCCACTACCCTTACTGCCTCAAACCCGTCTGCTCCGTAGCCATCGGCACCTATGCTTTGAGCGAATTCCTGTGAGACAGCAGCCCCGCCGATGATGACCTTTACCTTGTCCTTGAGTCCATTTTCCGCGAGCGCCTGGATGGTGGTGCTCATGTGTATCATGGTGCTGGTGAGCAGGGCGGACATCCCCAGGAATTGAGGCCTGTCCTCTCTCACCGCGGCTACGATGGCCTGGGGGGCGATGTCATTGCCCAGGTCCTTGACCGTGTAGCCGGCTCCTCGAAGCAATATTGAGACTATGTTCTTCCCGATATCGTGAAGGTCTCCCTCTACCGTGACCATGATTATCTTGCCCTTGGACTTGAGGCCGCTCCTGGCGAGGTGGGGCTCCAGTATCTCCATGGCCGCCCCCACCGCTTCAGCCGAGGCCAGCATGTCTGGGATGTAGTACTCCTTGGTCTCGAATCTCTGGCCCACGATGTCCATGCCCTTGGTGAGCCCCCTGTTGATTATGTCCTGGGGGTTGAGGCCCTGGGCAAGGGCTTTCTCGATAAGTTCACTGACTCCAGGCTGCCCCACCATCCCCTCTTCCAGGCCCTCATCATCCTGGGTTACCCTTCCCTGGATGACATTTTCCTCGATAAGTGCCAGTATATCTTCGGCCACGTTCTATCCTCCGGTGCTATCTATCTCTCAATCTTGACACTAGACCGGGCACCTCTTGAAACACCCTGTCCACGACCTCCTCGGCTATATGGAGTGGCGGCAATGACAGGATCTCCTCCATCCTCTCTCTCGCCCGAAACAGGGTCTCGTCCGCCATGTCTTTGCCCTCGAAAGGATATGGAGGTGCAATCTCCCCGGAACGAAGCGCGCTCCGCACAAAGCGGACATAGAGCTTATGGGAGGTGCCCATGACCCTTCTTATCTGCTCCAAAGATTCCGAGATCCTATCGGCGCTCACCGTTGGCTGCCTGACGAATCTCTTCACCATGTCTATGTGGGCATCATCCAGCACCGCCTGAACGGGGCAGAAGGTGTTGGTTCGCTCCAGAAGACCAAAGGCATAGTGAATGTACTGGGGGCCGGCGAGCGTCACCAGGATGTGCGAGAACAGCCTCTCCACCGATGCCTGTATCCCCGGCACCTTGACATCGGAGACACCCCCGGTGGAGTAGCAGGGTAGGCTGTAATAGCGTGCCATCTGGACGCAGTCGATGTTGTATTGGCTGAACTCAGGGACTGCGTAGGAATCATAAAGGCTGACCATGTCGGCTCTGGACGGCACGCTGCCGTAGAGCACGGGGGTGCCCTTGTTTACCAGTTGGCTTAAGGCTATGCCTCCCAGGATCTCGGCGTTGATCTGAGCTACCATGCCCTCCTCTCTGATGGGGGCGGTGGAGCCGCCCTGGGGGGAGCTGGAGATGACCAGGGGAATGCCCAGCCTGGCTATCTCTATCGCCTTCTGTGTGGTGTCATTCGTAAGCTGTAGCGGGCTTTTTGCTATGCAGGTGATGAAAGAGATGATGGGATTCTCCCTCAACCTGTCCTCCCCACCAGCTATGATCTGGGCCATCCTGACCACATTGCTTAGCTGACCAAGCTCGGTGAGCCCGGACATCACGTGCTTGGTGGTGTTGTTCAGTGACACGAAGAACTTGTTGACATCCTTGTTATCATCGACGATGTCATCGTCCTGGATATTCACCGTGCGCAGGAAGCTATCCCAGGAGTCCAGGTGCTCGCAGAGACGTGCCGCCCTGGCCAGCCTGTTCAGGGTGCCCTTCTCTACCCTGAACACGGGAAGATTGACCTCGGTGTCCGGGTCACGCTTGCTGACAAAGGTCTCGACATCCACATCCAGCCAGTTGTTGGCCTCGGAGCCCGAGGCGAAGCACACCCTGGGCTCGCGCCCATCGAGGATGAGGCAGTTGTTCTCATCCCGCGCTCCCAGCCTCACCACCTTCGGCGCTGCCTGCACTGTATCGGAGATGATCTTCTGGGGTATCTTGAGCAGCCAGCAGGCAGAGCCTCCCTGCTCGATGGATAACACCTCGGCGCCGGAGTCGCCGAAGATCTCTGCAGCGTCGCGGTTGAAACACACCAGGCCAGGGTCAGTCAATATAGCCAGAGAGGCTTGGTGGATTCGTTCCACCTGCTCCAGTTTGAGCCTGTGGTAAGGTTCTACCAGTACCCCTTGTCGTGCCATAGCGTTTTCCTCTAGCCTGCTCGGATGCCCTTCCGGCGGGCCCTAGTTATTGGCCCGGCCTCTATCACGCTTGGAGCCTGGCTGTCAATGGCAGGTCGATGTTTCCCGGCTGCCAGCCTATCAGTCCGCAAGGCCCGCTATCTCCGAGAGCACCCGCTGCCTTATGGCCGGGGATAGGCTCCAATTATGGTTGTCCATGATCTCCTTTACCCTTTGCGCTGCCCTTTCCCAGGTGGTCTTGCCTCCCCTGGCTTCCCACTCCTCCCGGCTATCCCTATCGCTCAGGGAAGGCTGGTAATGTTCGCTTCGCATGAAGCGCCTGGTGTGCCTGGCGGTGACGAAATTGCCCCCGGGCCCTGCCTGCTTGATGAGGTCGAAGGCCAGTGTGTCATCGTTGACCTCTATGCCCTCAACGGCCCTCATCACCATTCCCAGTATCTCGTTGTCTATGACGTACTTCTCATAACACGCGGTTAGCGCGAACTCCATCAGCCCTGCGGCGTCGTGGGTGAGATTGGCACCGGCCAGGGCACAGAGCAGGCTGGTGAAAGCGGACTCGTAGCCGCTCTGGGCATCGAGTACCTTGGAGTCGGTCATGCCGCCGGTGGCATAGAAGGGGAGTTTGTAGAACTGAGCCATCTGGGCGCCGGCCGCGTTGAGGAGGCCCATCTCAGCCGAGCCTGCCAGGTACTTGAGGTCCCTGAGGTCGGTGTTGGTGGCCACCGAGCCGAAGATGACCGGTGTCTCTGGATTGATGATCTGGGCAAGCATTACGCCCATCAAGGAATCCACGGTCTGGATCACCAGGTTCCCAGCAAGCGTCACCGGTGAGGTGGCCCCGCATAGTGGCTCGGCGGGACATACCAGGGGGATGCCGCTCTTGGCGATGGTCACCACCAGGTCGCCGTATTGCCCGTCCATCTTCAGGGGGCTTATGCTGCAGGTTATCATGGAGATGAAAGGACGCTGGCGAAGTCCGTCACCGGAGCCGGCGATGATCTCCGCCATCCGTATCACCTGCTTCACCCCGTCGAGGGTGTAAACGCCTCCCATGACATGCTTGGTGGTATTGTCCAGTGCGGCAAAGAAGCGGTTTACATCCACCCGCTCTATGGGCAGCTCGCTGGGATAGGTGGGCAGCATGAACAGGTGAATGTTATCCAGCCGATCGACCAGCCTGGCAATGCGCTTCAGGTCGTCCAGGCTGGCCAGCCGCTTTTGGCCGGTGTCCGGGTGATAGATATAGAGCGCGGTGCCTCCAGTTCCTGTGTATACCCGGCGCCCGCCCAGGATGATGTCGTGCTTCTCATCTTGGCCGAAGAGCCTGACCTCGGACGGCGCCATGTCTATCAGTTCCATGGCCCTCTTCTGGGTCAGACGCACCAGGCGCTTCTCCCGGTCCACCCATGCCCCAGCCCCCTCGAAGAGTTCCAGCGCCGTTTCCGAGTTTACCTCAAAGCCTACTTCCCCGATCACCCGCATCGCGGTCTGGTGAATCCTATGTATGGAATCCTCGGTAAGGGGCTTGAAGCTGCCCCCATCTAATCCCCTTCGCATCATATCTCTGGGTTCTACCTCCTGCCCGGGCAACGGCCTTTGTCGCAGGTCTTACAGGGGTTATAGCTCTCCACGTTGCCGTCGGCGGGGCCAATGCCGATGATGGCTGATATCGACTTGCGGGGCATCATCAGGCACCTCTCGGTCAGGCGAATCCCCAGCGCATCGCCGTCCACGGCTTGAAAGACCCTCCTCTGTTGATCTATGTCCCAGTCGCAGTAGCCGGGGCTGAAGCGTCGGCTGCTGCCAAGCCCCAGGGCACTGGCTGCCTCCCCTATTCTGCCCTGGACAAGGTCGGCCACTCTGTCAACAGCATTTGACCCTATCGCATCCAGCACGGCCGCCTGGACTATAAGCCCATCCTCGGCCAGCCGGTAGGCCGTATCCTCTAAATGCTTGCCTATTGTCACCAGGAACACCGCAACCTCATGGCATTGCTCCAGCAGCCGGGCGATGGTCTGGCTTTCGAAGGTGATCGAGCCCTCGATGGCCACGGTGGAGCCCTGAACCCGCTCGATATCTCTGATGACATAGGCATAGGATGGTTCGATGAGGCAGTGGACGTTATCTATGTACTCATCGATCAAAGACGGGATACGTGCCGGCAGATCGAAGTCAGCACCGTATCCTACGTAGCGACATACCTGCTTCCTATTGATCTCAATATCGATCCGGTTGCTTGTAACCAACATGGTGCCATCATCATCCTCTCATCTGGAATACGAAGAGCAGATGAATGCTCTTCCCTATACAGGAGCAGAATCCGGGGATGGATGTTCAAAAGGAGGTGCATTCAGGGGTGGCATGCGCAGGGGGGTGTTCTTGCTAGGCTCAACAAGAGCCTGACGACTAGGGAACATATCATAGGGAGGTCACGGGTGTATTGTGAAGTCGGGATTGAAGGATTGAACTATTGCCTATCTGCGGGGAAAAGCACGAAAGAAAACCCCGAATCATGTATCATCCTTCTTGCTTCAAATCACCACATGCCCTCCTTGCCTGATTTCTCGCTCCCTTCCTAACCTAGAATCCCGTGTATGATATCACACAATCTGCCCCTTGTCCAGCCCTGGGAGGACGACCGAAGCATTGTCAGGGAGAAATAACCAGGCTGAGCGGGTGGGTGGGCCGGATAATCAACATTTTCAAGGCTGGCTGTCCGGCATCTGAGGCTGGTGTGTCATCCCCACCTTTGTCTACACTGTCTATAGCCCCAAATCGAATGCTAGTAGCGGAATCAGGCTGGTCTTCCCTCTATCCGATATTAGACCCATCCGGGCCACGAGAAGGCCCAACCGGGTCAAGAGAAGGACATTGAAGGAGAAGTGGCGAAGTTGAAAAAACTGTGGATAGCATGCAGACAAAGCTAGGGAAATCCCTCACGACAGATATGAGCCTCGCGGATAATATGGTTGGTGGATATTTAAGGCGCAACCTGGGGAGCTGAGATGGCGCAGGCAATAGACGATTCGAAAGTGCCGAGGGGCGCAATGAGCTCATGTATGAGCCGCATACATGAGCGCGGCGACTATTGGTGCGATTCGGGCGGGGGCTCCCCCGCCCCGCCGCCTCCCCTCTGCTCTGGCGGGTTCGTCTTCGCTTCTCGCTCCTGTGCCTGGGCCCGTCGGCGCGGCATCTGTCGCTGGCCCTGGCTCCGTTGGGCCTTCCGCCAGCGTGTGGCTCTCGGTTGGCTTCTTGCCGCCCCTGGCGCTGCCTTCGTCGCTCCCCTCCTGGGCGTTGCCCTGGGCCCCGTGGGCTTCTTCGCCGTCCCCTGCTTTGTCGCCCTGGGCCTCTGGTGGGGCTTCCGCGGCTCGATATTAACATAATGATCCTGAGAGTGTTGGGGGTTAACAATGCCTGAGATACTTATCGTCTGCAAGAAATGCGGTCAGATGTTGACCATTGAGCATGTCGACACGGGCGGAGAGATTCACATTGAGAAGTGCGCCGACGTCGCCATCGTCCTCGTGCATCGGCCTCACGGGCAAAACGTCCCAACGTGCAACGGCATTTTGCACTCGTTTAGCTTCGCATCGGAGACGATGCAGGTGTAATGCCCGCGCGCTCCGTTCGCCTCAGCTCCCGAAGGCCTCTTTGGGAAAGGCACCGGCCTTGACAGCCAGGCTGGCTCCCGCTAATATCCAGATGCAGGGATTACAGGGGCGGGTAGCTCAGGGGTTAGAGCATCATCCTGATAAGATGGGGGTCGGTGGTTCGAATCCACCTCCGCCCACTGGCCCGACGGCGCAGTTTTAAAAATCCAGCTCGATGCCTATAGGGCAGTGGTCTGAGCCCATGACCT
>JAUVWM010000111.1 GCA_030604105.1 Dehalococcoidaceae bacterium | reverse complement strand
GGAAAAGGGGGCGCAGCGATCTGTCGGTAAGCCGGCAGACCAAGGTCGCATCCTGGGTGGGACGCCCCTCCCTCCTGATGAAGCCACCGGGTATCTTGCCCGCAGCGTAGAGTCGCTCCTCGTAGTCAATGGTCAGGGGCAGAAAGTCCACCCCCTCCCGCAGCGCCTCACTCATACAGGCAGTGACCAGCACCACGGTATCCCCGTAGCGAACGGTGACAGCGCCGTTTGCCCGCCCGGCGAGCTTCCCCGTCTCCAAGGCAAGCGTCCTGCCTCCAACCAGACATTCAAAAACTTGAGACATTATATGTCGGCCCCCTTAATAAAGCTCTCTATTTGCGCAGACCAAGTTTTTTGATGAGGGACCGATAGCGCTTCACATCCCCCTTATTGATATAGGCCAGGTGCCGGCGCCGCTGGCCCACCAGCTGCATGAGCCCACGCCGCGAGTGAGAATCGTGAGGGTGGAGCTTCATGTGCTCAGTTAGACGCTTTATCCTCCCGGTGACGAGTGCAACCTGAACCGGTGAAGAGCCGGTGTCCTTGTCATGGCCCCTGAATGACTCTATTATGGCCTGCTTTTTCTCTTTCTCCACTGTTCCTTCCTTCAGGATTAAGACCTTCTGAATTACCTTGTAGCCTGAATTATAGCATCTGTCAAGCGGCACTGCAAAGGGTCGTCAACTTTTACGCCCGGTTGGGGCAAAAGTTGCACTTTGGCTCGGGGTAAAGTATGCTCGGTGGGAGGCTCCATATGAACGTCGGCGTCTTGAGGCTGAGGCTGCACCTGCCCCAAAACCAGTCCCTCAAGGGTAAGCGGCAGGTGCTTCGCTCCATCACCACCCGGGTCAGCAACAGGTACAACGTCTCCATAGCCGAGGTCGATGACCAAGAGCTATGGCAACTGGCCACGCTGGGCATCAGCTGTGTCAGCCAAGACGCCCGGCATGCCAATGCCATGCTCTCCCAGGTGGTAAATTTCATCGCCCGGAGCAGATTCGAGGCCGAGATGCTGGACTACGAGATCGAGATCCTGCCCGTTCTCTAGGAGGCAGATGAACACCTCGGCTTTCATCGGCTATCTCAGGCGGCTGCCCTCCTATCAGGGCCAGATTGCCCATATCGAGTCCATCCCGGCCCGGGAACCGTCCTATGCCGAGCTGGACAGGCCCCTGCCCCCCACCCTTGAGGCTCGACTGCGTTCATCAGGCCAGCTGCCCCTCTATACCCACCAGGCGGCAACAGTAAAGGCTGCCCGGCAGGGGGGGAATGTGATGGTAGCTACCTCCAGCGCCAGCGGCAAGACCCTGTGCTATAACCTGGCGGTGCTGGAGGCTATTCTGGCCGAGAGGGGAAGTCGCGCCCTATATATTTTCCCCACCAAAGCCCTGGCCCAGGACCAGCTCAGAGGTTTGAGACAGCTTGCCTGCCCCGATATGCTCGGCCTGGATGAGATCCTCACCTTCGACGGCGATACGCCGGCCGGGGAAAGGGCCGAGATAAAGAGAAAAGCCAAGGTGCTGCTCACCAACCCCGACATGCTCCATGTGGGTATCCTGCCCAATCATGGCTCCTGGTCGAGGCTGCTGCGGCGCCTGCGATATGTGGTTGTCGATGAAGCCCACATCTATCGGGGTATCTTCGGCTCCCATGTGGCCCAGGTGCTGCGCCGGCTGCGCCGGCTGTGCGCCCTTTACGGCTCGAATCCGCAGTTTATCCTGTGCTCGGCCACCATTGCCAACCCCGGGGAGCACGCCCAGGGGCTGGTGGGGCTGCCTTTCGAGGTGGTGGCCAACGATGGCTCGCCTCATGGCGGCAAGGACTTCGTCTTCTGGAACCCGCCCATCATTGAGGCCACTGAGGGAAAGCGGCGCAGCGCCAACAGCGAGGCCACAACCCTGTTTACCGAGCTGGTGCGCCACGACATACGTAGCCTGGCCTTCGCCCGCTCTCGCAGGCTGACCGAGCTTATCTATATCTACTCCCGAGACCTCCTGGCCGAGGCCGACCCACAGCGGGCAGGACGGATCAAGCCCTATCGCGCCGGCTATCTGGCTGAGGCCAGACGCCGCACCGAGCAGGAGCTCTTTCACGGACAGCTCCTGGGGGTGGTGGCCACCACCGCCCTGGAACTGGGCGTGGATATCGGTGACCTGGAGGCTACCGTGCTCACCGGCTATCCGGGAAGCATCGCCAGCGCCTGGCAGCAGGCGGGGCGTAGCGGGCGGGGGAGGCAGAGGTCTTTAAGCTTTCTTATCGGCCTGGATAACCCCCTGGACCAATATTTCATGCGCCACCCCGAGGCCTTTTTCCACAAGACCTTCGAGCATGCCCTGATCAACCCGGCAAACCCCCATATCTTGAAACCCCACCTGCTATGTGCTGCCTGGGAGCTGCCCCTAGCCCACGAGGACGAAGAGCTGTTTGGAACTGGCTCTGGCCAGGCAAGGCGGGAGCTCGAGGAAGAGGGCAGGCTCCGATGCCGCGAAGCCACAGTCCGACCCGAGCAAGGGCGAAAGCGGTGGTATCCATCGCCAGGCATAGCCTATCCCGCTCAGGAGGTGAACATCCGCTCCATCTCTGGCAAGAGCTACGCCGTGGTCGATGCCTCGCGGGGTCATGAGCTCCTGGAGACGGTGGAGCCGGCGGTGGCCTTCTTTCAGGTCCACCCCGGTGCCATCTATCTGCACCAGGGCGAGTCCTATCTCATCACCAGGCTCGATCTGAGCGCCCGTATCGCCTATGCCGCGCCCACGGAGGCCACTTACTATACTCAGACCAAGGAGATCACCGACCTCAAGGTCCTGAGAGTGCTGGCGGCAAAAGAGGCGGGTGGGGTCAAGGTCCATCTGGGCGAGGTGGAGGTGACCACCACCGTGATAGGCTTCAAGAGGAAACTCCAGTTCACGGAGGAGGTTATCGGTGAGGAGCCCCTCGATCTCCCCCCTCAGTGCTTCCCCACGGTGGCCCTCTGGTTTGACCTGCCCCAGGCGGCCCGCCAGAAGCTGGCCAGGGCTGGGCTGGATTTTGCCGGCGGGCTACATGCCGCCGAGCATGCCACCATCTCCATGCTGCCACTTTTCGCCCTCTGCGACCGCAATGATATCGGTGGGGTATCTACCACGGCCCACGCCGACACCGGGAAGGCCCAGGTCTTTATCTACGATGCCCATCCCGGCGGCATCGGCATCGCTGAAAAGGGCTTTGAGCTGGTGGCAGAGCTGTGGCAGGCCACCCTCAGGGCCATTGCCGGTTGCCCCTGCCACGGCGGTTGTCCCAGCTGCGTCCAGTCGCCCAAGTGCGGCAACAACAATGAGCCCCTGGATAAGATGGCAGCGCAGGTCTTGCTTGAGGGGCTGGTGGGCCTGTAGAATTCCCCGTCCAGCCGAGTTGTGGTAAAATGGGCGGAGAGGGCCTTTGGGAAATGGAGACAAAGGAGGTGGTGCCGATATGGCTGTTCCTCGAGCCAAGGAGGATGAAAAGCTGCGAGCTGTGGAGTCAGTTACCTGGGAGGGACTCACCTGGGTCGATATCGAGAGGCCCACGGAGAGGGAGACCGAGTATCTGGCCAAGCACTACCCCTTCCATCCCCTGCACCTGGATGACTGCCTGAGCCGCATTCAGCGGCCCAAGATCGACGAGTCTGAGGACTACATCTTTATTGTGCTCCACTTTCCCGTGTTCCATAAGGAGCCCCGGGTGACCGTACCCAGCCAGGTCTCCATCTTCATCAGCGAGAGCTACCTGGTCACCGTGCATAAAGGGGAGTTCAAGCCTCTGACCAAGCTGTTCGATGCCTGCCAGAGCGATGAGCGGGCCCTCAAGGAGAATCTGGGCCGTGGCTCCGGCTATCTCCTGTACCGCATTGTGGACCGGCTGGTCGACTATTGCCTCCCCATCCTGGACAAGATCATCGACAATATGGAGAGGGTCGAGGAAGGCATCTTCGATAAAGTGCCGCGCGAGACGGTGCGCGAGATATCTCTCCTGCGCCGCGACATTATCTCCTATCGCCGCATAATCTGGCCGCTGCGGGCGGTGCTGGGCACCCTGGAGCCCAAAACGCGCCGTTTCGTCAAGGAAGATATGGCGGAGTACTTTGGGGATTTGCTCGACCACACCGATAAGATCTGGGATAACCTGGATGAGTGCAAGGAGGTAATAGAAGGGCTGAGCGATACCAATAATTCGCTGACCTCCAACCGCATCAACGAGGTGATGCGCGTCCTGACCATTATCGCCACCATCATGATGCCGCTGACGGTGGTTTCCAGCATCTATGGCATGAATATCGGTTTGCCTGGGGGTCTGGACGGGGGCAGCAGCGCCACCTTCGGCGTGATGATATGTATCATGGTCTTGATCGTCGGTGGCATGCTTTTCTTCTTCCGCCGCAGGCGCTGGATTTAGGGCAGCGGCGGCTGAGGAGCCACTTTGATGGAGGTCCAGATCCTGGGTGCCCACAACCTTGAGTCAGTGGAAGCGAAGCTGGTCTCTATACTGGTTGATGATGTCCTGGCCCTAGATGCCGGCAGCCTGACCTCTAGTCTCCCCTTTGCCGCTCAGCAGAGGATCAGGGCCATCCTCATCACCCATCACCACTTCGATCACGTCCGGGATATCCTGCCCCTGGGGCTGGCCACCGGCTATTTGGGTACCACCAAGCTCTACTGCACTGCCACCGCCGCCGAGATCCTTGGCTCCCACCTGCTCGATGGCACACTCTACCCCGACCTTACCCGCTGGCCTTCCCCCCAGAGCCCCGCCTTCCGTTTTCATATCCTGGAAACCCATACACCGCAGACTATCGAGGGCTACGGCGTGGTGGCCCTTCCCGTCCACCACGCCGTAGCCGCCGTGGGCTATCAGGTGGCTCAGGCAGGCAGGAGCTTTTTTTACACCGGGGATACCGGGCCCGGGCTTGCCTCCTGTTGGCCGCATACCTCCCCCCAGCTCCTCATCACCGAGGTCACCGGGCCGGATCGGCTGGAGGAGGTGCTAGGGTCCGGACACCTCACCCCCCAAGCCCTGAGGCAGGAGCTGGTGGAATTCCAGAAGCTCAAGGGCTACCTGCCCGCCGTGGTTCTGGTTCACTTCAACTCCCAGCTTGAAAGCGAGATCAGGGAGGAGGTGGAGCGGGTATCAAGGGAGCTGGCCACCCCTATCAGCTTGGCCTATGACGGGATGAAGATTCG